>JALTMR010000439.1 GCA_027001525.1 Gammaproteobacteria bacterium | reverse complement strand
CAAAAACGGACTATTATGATCGCCAGGGGTTGTTGCTGAAGGTTGCAAATTTGAAGTGGCAACAGGTGGAGGGTGCTTGGGTCTGGGATAAGGTGTTAGTGGAAAACGTACAAACGCGCCACCGTTCAATGTTTGGTGTCACCGATGTCTCCGTTGATGTGGGCTTGAAGGACCGGCAATTCACAGAAAGAGCACTCAAAAAGGGGCCTTAGTGCAAATTGATCGCTTTGTAGGCTTATCATTTTGAAATATAAGTAAATAATGAAAATGTGCGGGCGTATTTTTGTCAGCTTTTTTGTGTTTGGCAGGAGTCATATCACGCTGGGTTGCAAGCGCTTGGTTTAACTCGTTGACAGTAAAAAGCACGATGCATAGCATAGGTGTTACAACGTATAACAATGAATAACGTTGTTGGCGAGCCAACGTAGCAAGGAGCAGAAGGAGAGTGAAAATGGCTGGTTCTATGCGTCATGATGGAAGTGCAATGAGGGAGAAGGCGGTATCACTCGCGATGAAGCGCAAAGAGGAGTATCTGGGTGCCCGGGTGCCAAAAGAGTTGCGGGATCAAGTGACAGCGAAAGCCAAAGATCTCGGCATTCCTGTCTCGATACTGATTCGTAATATTCTGGAGGAGTCTTTTAACGGTGCTGGTGCCTCTCCAGAGATTACTTCTCCCCCGAGTTTTTCAGAAAGTGCAAACACAGATGTGAAGGAAGATGTGCTGAATTCCGTGCTGGGCTGGAAACGGATCACATTGAACAAAGAGGCAGTTTGCGCATGTTGCGGCGTTACCCTGGAGCCTGGAAGAGAGGTCGCTTTCGGCTTGGGAGGCGTGAAACCGATTGTTTTGTGTGATCCATGCAAAGATCGCATGTAGAAATGGCTGGCGGCCTTATCGAGTGGTAGTACGTTTAAGTTGGATTTACCTGGCCATTTCTACATTTGTTCTGGCTCCTGTCGCTTATGGGCAGGAGTCAGATTTCGATGTTGGTTTTGGCGATTTTGATATTCCAGAGATTGCCGTCGAAGAGGAGCCGGAGCAGTCCATATGGTCACGTTTTAGTTTCAGTGGCTATCTAAAGAACGAAACGGCTTACCGTATCCGAGAGCCTCGGTCCATCACCAAAATCCGCAACATCGCTTATCTCAATGCTCAGTACCCCTTTAACGATGCTGTAAATTTCAACTTCAGTGGTTGGGCTTATTACGATCATGCCTACGATCTGTTCAACTATGACACCATCGCGGCCCGCCTGGAGCGAAATTCAGAAGAACCCCTCGCTTTTGTGCAAGGCCTGCCCCAAGAGAAAGATAGCCCGGTAGCCGCTATTCGGGAGCTGTATGTGGATATCGCCGCAGATAATTGGGACGCCCGTTTGGGGAAGCAGTATGTGGTGTGGGGTGTGCTTGAAGGGGTGCGCATTGTGGATGAAATTAACCCCATCGACTTTCGAGAATTGATCCTGCCCGATCTGCTGGACTACCGAATTTCCCTTTGGACGGCAAAGGTGGATTACTACACCGACTGGGGGGATTTCCAGTTTCTGTTTATTCCTGAATTGAAATTTCATAAACCGGCACCACCGGGTTCCGAGTGGGAGCTGTTACAAGAGGTACCGGGTACCCGTGCCCCCGAGTCCTGGAAGCTGGAAAATGCAGAGATAGGGCTCAAGTGGGACTTAACACTGCTTGATACGGAGATTTCTCTCAGTTATCTCTACACATGGGACGACTTTCCCGTTATTTTTCGTACCGTAAAAATCGGTGGCAGAGACCCCCTTTTCTATCCGACTTATACTCGTATCAACATGTACGGACTTACCACTGTCAAACAACTGGGCTCATATATTGTCAAGGGTGAATTTGCCTATGTAACCGATAAGTTTTTTGGTCGCTCGAACACGGCTGATGTCGATGGCGATCTGATTGTTGATACCAACGGTGAGGCACAAAAGAATCATATTCGCTGGGGACTGGGCACGGACTTTGTCGTCTTGGGTTGGGATGCCGCTGTGGGTGTGATGCAGTGGATTATTCTCGACTATGAAGACACCCTGATTCAGGACAGGCTGGATACTTCGTACAATGTTTTCCTACGTAAGGAGTTCCCCCGGGTGTCCCTCACCTTTCAAATGTTGTACATATACTTCAAGTCGTTGAGTGAAAGTTATCTTAAGCCCAAACTGTTTTTTCAAGTAACAAACCGGTTTCAGATCGCTGTGGGTATGGATCTTTTTAGTGGCGCGAAGTCAGACTTTGGCAGCTCGGCCCAGAACAGCGCAGGTGACTTCGCCGTCAATATTCAGCAGGCTCAATTCGTCGGTAATTTCAACGACAATGACCGAGTCTTTTTCGAATTTAAGTACTCATTTTAAAAATTTTAATACTGCGTTAGCTTGGCGAACGGATGCAGGCTAAAAACGCGCGTAGGGATATTTCATGTCAGCGCTATACACTTTTGTTACCCGAAATCCTAAATTAGTCCTGTTTGTTATCTTCTCCATTACTATCTATATGGCGATGCAGATGGGTTCGCTGCGTTGGGAGACGGATGCACGCGTCTACATGCCCAAAGGCCATCCGGCCATTCAATATGATGAAAAAATAGAGCACATCTTTGGCGTCAAGGATGCTTTTATTATTGGCATCAAAAACGACGAAAAAAGTATCTATAACACCGAGACACTAGCGAAGATTGCCCGCATTACCCGGCAGGTTTCCGAGCTGCCCGGCGTCATCGCAAATCGCACACTTGATGTCGCCTCATTGGCTACCGCTACCGCCTTTGTCGGCACTGATACGGCCATGGGGGCCGAGCGATTGATGCTCGCCGTGCCAGAGACACAAGCAGACGTCGAGGCGCTCAAAACCAAGGTACAGCAACATGCGGATCTGTTCGTGGGCAACCTCGTTTCGGCGGATGGTACGGCAGCCATTATTCGCGCCAAATTGAAAGAGGGTGCAGATAATCGCTATCAAACCTATTGGCAGATCAAGGCAATCCTGGCCAAAGAGATGGGTGAATCATCTGAAGGTCAGTGGGGTGACTGGGGCGGCGAGTGGGGTGATGCCTCGAATTGGCAGAGTGCTGACAACCAATGGACGAAAGAAGAACAGGCGCAGTGGCATGCTGAAGATAGCGAGCCCGAAGTGGTGGATGACTGGCATCAGTCATCTGCCGGTCAGACTGCAGAAGGAGAAGAGGTCGCTGAGGTAGAGGATAACGGTGACACCTTTTTCCTGGCCGGCCGCCCGGTGATTGAAGTGACCTCTGGCCTGCATGCGTTAGAGGATCTGAAGGTGATGATCCCGATGCTGCTATCGGTGATGGCAGCCGCACTTTTCCTGATTTTCAAAACAGGTCGTGGAATCATCATTCCCCTCGGTGTCATGGCCGGGGCCATTATCTGGACGATGGGCTCCATGGCTCTGCTGAATGTTCCCATGTACACCATCTCCACCATGCTGCCGGTTATTCTCGTGGCGATTGGTATCGGGGACTCGGTTCATCTCATGAGCAACTACTACAACAAGGTGTTTGAGGATCCCTATCGCCCGGCAAGTGATGTTGTGCGTGACGCAATTTCGGAGTTAGGGGCACCGCTCATCACCACCTCCATCACCACCGCCATCGGTTTTCTCGCCTTGCTGTTTGCGGACATGCCGCCTTTCAAGGTGTTTGGCTTGTTCACTGTGCTGGGTATCTTTTTTAGCTGGTTGTTTACGGTCACATTTGCTGCCGCCATGTTGTCGCTCATGCAGCCGCGTGTTGCCGGGTATCTGGCCAAGCGTCGCTCCATGAGGGTGCATACCGAGCAGGACAGGTTGACCCGTGTTCTGGTCGGCACCGGCGCAGCTTTGTTGGCCAACAGAAAGCCCGCCTTAATCGTGCTGGCATCGGTGCTGGTGCTGGCGGCTGTTGGCGCATCGAAACTCTACGTGAATTCCAGCTGGCTAAGTGATTTCAAAGAAGGTACGGAAGTGCGCGTTGCGACCGATATATTAAACGAGCGGCTGGATGGGTCGATCTTTCTCAACGTTGTGGTCGAGGCGGATGACGTTGGAGGGCTGAAATCGATCTCCCTGTTGAGAAAAATAGATGCATTGCAGGAGTACGCAGAAACCCTGCCGTATGTAGGGGACTCTCTCTCCGTTGTCGATTTTCTCAAGAGCATGAATAAAACACTGCATGCCGAAGATGAGCAGTACAACGTGTTACCGGCGACGACAGCAGAAATTTCAGAGCTGTTGTACTTGTACTCCGTCTCCGGTCAGCCCGAGCTGCTGGACGAGGTGGTGGATTTTGACTATCAGAGAGCCAACATCACCATCTCCATAAAAACGGATCAGACCAAATACCTCCGAACGATTATCGATGACCTTAAAGTGTTCGTTGATACAACGTTCAAGAACGAAAAGGTGGATGTCAATATGGCGGGTTCCGCCAATAACTCATACATCTGGGCAGAGTTGCTGATCGACAGTCAGAGCATTGCGATTATTTTCTCCAAGATTGGTATCTTTCTGATTGCCGCACTGATGTTTCGCTCCTGGATGGCGGGTCTCGCCACGGTCATTCCGGTTGCCTTAACCACCCTCATCGTTGCAGCGGCGGCGGGCTGGATGAATATTGCGCTGGATGTCTCCACTGCACTGGCTGCGGGTGTGGCGATTGGCGTCGGGGTGGACTACGCTGTTCACTATATTTTTCGATACACGCGAGAATTCAACCAGTGCGGCAATCATGAAGAGGCCGTTTCAGCGACGTTACGAACGGTGGGGCGGACCATTGTCTTCAACGCGGTGGTGGTGTCGGCCGGTTTTTCTGTTCTGTTTCTGTCGCAATTCCCACCCCACGTGAAACTTGGCGCTTTTGTTGTTGCCTACATGGTCATCAGTTGCATCGTGGCGCTCTTTATCTTGCCGCTGGTGTATAGGCGGAGAGTTGCTGTATAGAGGAGGGGCGGTGCATTTTCTGTTAGGCGATGTTTCAAAGCTTTTTTCATTTACTGCTCTGTGTGTGCTTGTCGCCTTAGCTCCTCGCGCCGTATTTGCGGAGTCCAAATTCAGTCTCGGTCCCTTTCTGGGTATGCACCGACCTGTTGTTGAAGACCTGAACGAGGGGGAGTTCAAATCCCCCATCTCCGGTATGGCTACCATCGTTAACTTTCAGGACGATACACAGACTCAGGAGCGCATTTATATCCAGAATCCACTGCCCGCCCTGGGTATAGGGGCCAATGCCGGGCTTGAGTTGCAGTGGGCCTATAACGCCAAGTACTCGGTGATCGTCGGTGGCAGCAGTTGGGAGGCCTCCTCTTCCGCGTCGGTGCAGGGGCCATTTGCCATTCAAGGGGTGAGAAGCGATGTCATTACCGTGCGCACGGCCACCCTCTCCTATAACGAGTTCTATGTGGGGTTGCGGCGCAACACGGTGATCGTGCCTGACAAATTTAAGCTCTACTATCGGGCAACGCTGAACGAAATTTTCGATATCGATTATAGGGAGAACATCGCCTTTAACTATTTGAATGGGCCGGCCGCGGGGGTCAACAAAAGCGTTATTCTCGAAACCCAGGCCACCGGGGTGCTCGCCCTGCAAACGGGGATTGGCGTTGAATTTTTCCTCCTGAAGTGGCTCTCTTTTTCAGCAGATGCCTCCTACCTGATTGGATTGCGCGGTGCCTCGTTGCAGGAAAATGGCGATCCGAAGCAGGACTTTCTTTTCTCCGATAACCTCAACCTGTGGTTGCCTCAGCGCATAGGGCCGGAAAGCAGTAACCTGGAGTATCTCTCGCAGGAAGCGGCCAATAAAGAAGACTACCGCCCTCTGAAGTTAAACTTCGATGGTTGGAAACTGTTGTTCCGAATCAATGCGCTATTTTAGTTCTTCCATCGATCCGCGGTTGCATGCCTCAACGGGAGCGTCACCATGTTGAGTCGATGCTGCCGGCACATCGCGCTGGTGTTGCTGCTCAGTTGCTTGCTGTTGGCGGTTGCCCAGGCTCAAACGGCTGCTGGTTCTGCCGTGATGTCTGATGCTGAACGAGAGGCGGCGGTGCAGCGCCTACTGGTGCAGCGCAACAAAGCCATGGCGGCCAAGGATTTTGGCAGCGCCTTTCGTATCCTGCAACAGATCCTGGCGATCGACCCCAAAAACTATCGCGCACTCTACAACATGGCGATTATCCACTTCATGAAAAACGAGTATGGAAAAGGGATCCCTCTGCTGGAACAGAGTCTGGAAATTGTGCCAAAAAACATCTCGATTCGGGAGGCTTACGCGCGCGCGCTGCGGGAGTCGGGGGCGGACGATAAGGCGATAGCTCAATACCGGATGCTGCGTTCGCAATCGCCCAACGGATCAAAAGTGTACACAAAGGCTGATCGTGAACTCAAGTTGCTGCTGCTCAAAAAAGCACAAAGAAACAGGGATGCCGAGGCCATTGAGGAGGTGGGGGAACAGCTGCTTGCTGACTATGGGACTGAGCCTGCGGTGTTATACAAAGTCGGGGCCGCAGCGGCAGAGAATGAACGTTATGCCTTGGCCGAAAAAGCGTTCCAGGGGTTGGTGGCTGCGCTGCCCAATAGTGGTAAAGCGCATTTTTATCTGGCCAATGTTTACGAAGCCACGGGCCGTAATGAAGCGGCTGAAAAGTTATTCAAGCAGGCGCTGGGCCTGAAACTCAATCCGGCCATTACCAAGGCGGCAACAATCAAGTACCACGTCTTGGTCGGCTTGCGCCTGCTGAACCAAAACGACGTATTGCTCTCCCGCCAGGAGTTTGAGGCCGTGCTCGAACTCGATCCCTGGAACGTGGTGGCCAACATGAACCTTGGGCTCATATACATCGAGAATGACGAGCTGGAAGAGGCAGCAAAAGCATTTGAGCGCGTGATACAGGTCAAGCCCGGCGAGTTTGAAGCCCGCATTCGTCTGGCCACCGTCTATCTGGATATAGCCAAAGTGCCGGAAGGTGTAGAGCAGCTGGATTATATCGTTGCCAATGATCTGGCGGGGGGCCATAGAGCGCGTGCCGTGGCTATTTTAACCACGCTGGAGCAGCGCATTGGTGCCGACCGCCTGGCGCTTATTCGGGAGTTCAACCACGAGGAAGCGAAGATCCAGTCGGTGCTGAGTGATGCGCCGGGCGATATCGGCGCGCTGTACGAACTGGGTGGTCTTTTGCTTAGGGAGCGCAAGACAGACGATGCCATCGAGGTTTTCGAAAAAGTAGTCGCACTTGATTCAGGGCATATTGACGCCCGCATCAGGTTGGGTGCCTTGATGGAGGAGAAGGAGGAATTTCTCAAAGCAGCGGAGCACTATGCCATTGCCCTATCGCTGCTGGATGAGGAAGAGCGCATCGTTTCAATCCGGCAGCGGCTTTGGACGGTTCAGGCACAGCTCTACCTGGAACAGAAAAATTTCGAGGCGGCGGAACAGGCTTTTCTCGATGTGTTAGCCGTCTCCCCTGACAGCATCCAAACCCTGTGGGGCCTGGCTCGGCTTAACACGCTGGAAGGGCGGTTGGAGGAGGCACTCTCCTGGTACCAGAAGGTACTTGATCTCCGGCCCGACAATGTCAATGCCAAAGTAAACGTGGCTCGTCTTTATGAGCGTTTGGGGGAGGAGGAGAAGGCCCTGGTTTACTATCGGGGGTTATTGCTGGATATGAACGCCAATGAAGCGACTAAAAAAATGGCCGAGAAAAGGGTCGATGTCATTCAACGTCAGATCAACGGCCTGGGCTTCAGTATCGGCTACTCGTTGGGGCTGGATGATAACGCCAGGCTGAACGACGATAACAAGCAGTTTGACTACCGCTCCGATACCTCACTGCGCGTCGACTATAACTACAAAATCCGAAAGGGGCTCAAGTTTAATTTTGTTTTTAGCCCCTCGTACCAGATATATCATGTGGGTCAGTACGATTATCTCAATTTGAGCTACTACCCCTCGTTGTCTTACGACAGGGATAAGTACACCTATCGCGTGGGCATTCAGCGCAACAACCAGTACGGTGTGCTGCGCTCAGATAACAGCGTGACCAGCACCAATACGCTAATACTCAATGCGATCCGTCGTCATGATGACAAAACGGTCTACCAGGCCAACTTTTCCTACTATACGATTGTCTCCGAGACCAACCCTATCTTTGATGCAGATACGTTATCTGCGGGGCTTACCGCCTTTATCCGTGAGGCGGATGGGCGCTCCATGAATTATGGTTACAGTCTGATCTGGAAGCAGAACAACCATGAATATGGCAGCGACTACGCCTACGTTGGCCATACCATAAACGGTGGATTCAACAAACGTTATGGCGCGTCCATCAGCGCCTACGTCAGCGCCAGTGCTGGCTATGATCACTACAGCAACGCTGACTCCATTACCCAATTCACAATCAAGCGCCAGAATCTGCGATTTCAACTTCAGGTGGGGGCCAACTATCGCTTTGATGACCGGTTCAGTTTCTCTGCCAGCTACGGCTTTTTTCGCCAGACCTCTACCTTGCCGGTTGGTTTGTTAACGCAGGTGCAGGTCATCGAGCAGGCCAGCTCACTGGGCGCTTATCAGCGTAACTCGATTAATCTGGGGATGCGGGTTAGCTTTTAGGAACTGGCCATCCGCTGCAAAGCTGCAGCGGATAGCGAAAAAGCATTAATCCCTCAGCCCGTTGAAAGCGCTGACTGCCCAGGCCAGTGAGACGGCGGCAAAAATGAGCATGATCACCGCGCCAAATGAGTAAGCACCCAAATCCGGTGTTCCCACCAGCACGGCACGTACAGATTCCACGGCATAAGTGATCGGGTTAATGATTGAGATGGTCTCAATCCAGCCCGGCATAAACTGTTTGGGCACCATGGCGGTGGAGAGAAACATCAGTGGCAACGTCATCAGATTCCCGATCATCACCAGCGGCTCTTCACGTTGCAGGATGATGGCAAAGCCATTTGAAAGTGCAGCAAGCGCAACGCCCAACAGAAAAACGCTGACCATGGTCAACAGCAGTGAGAGCGGGTCAAGGTTAAGCTGCGCTCCGGCGAGCCAGGCAATGAGCAAGATCACCAGCACCTGAATCACCACCTGGGCGGCGGAATGCAGAACCCGGCTCAGTACGATGGCGACTCTCGAAACGGGAGAGACCAGCATCTTGTCCACGCTCCCGGCGGTGATCTCTCGCAGCAGGCTGACGCCGGACCAGGAGGAGCCGAACAGCGCCGTCATCACCAGAACGCCAGGGACGAAAAAGTCGATATAGCTCTCATTGCCAAAGTTGCTGGTATCGACCACGTTTTTGAACAACTGGGTAAAAATCAACAACCATAGCAGCGGCTGAATCAGCGTAAACAAAGTCCACATGGGCATACGCATGGTGATCTTTGTGTACTTTAAAAACAGGTACCAGGTATCTGCTAACACAATAAATTTCCTCAATACTTTTTTTTTTTTTTTTTATGAGCGCAAGGCGTCGGGCGTTATTTATTCTTGTTCTCTGCCTGCCAGTCGGTGCCCTGTTGCTCTTTCGATTGCTGCTGTGGCGGTGTGGCTTCCTGTTTGTTGTCGCCGCCTTGCTGCCATTGCTGGGCGTGTTCGGCCCAGCTGGATTTTTGTTCCTCGGTGCCGGTTTCATCGAGCTGATCCTGCCACTTCTGCCAGTTCTTCTCCCACTTGCCGTTACCGCCCCCTTTGCCAGCCCACTGGTGCCACCACTCTTCGCCCTCCTCCTCGCCGCTATCTTCCAGCGTGGTGCCGGTGTATTTAAGAAACACATCGTCGAGGGTCGGATGTGCCAGTTGCAGGGTCTTGATGCCGACCCCTTTTTCTGTCGCCAGAGCGACAAACTTGGGCACGGCCTTGCTGCCATCATCGACATAGAGGTGAATGTTGTCATTGTCCCAAACGATATCTTTTATATCGGGGTCATCATGGAGTGCGTAGGTGAAATCACCGACCTCCGGGCCGTCAGTGTCAAAGGTCAGGATCACCGAGTCGCCGTGGATATCGTTCTTCAACGTCTCCGGGTCGTCGATAACGCGAATCTGGCCGTTGGCAATAATGGCCACCCGGTCACTGAGCTGGTCCGCCTCTTCAAGGTAGTGGGTGGTCAGCAAAATGGTGAGCCCCTGTTCCTTGTTGAGCTTGCGGATGTATTGCCACAGGCTTTGGCGGCTCTTGATGTCCAGGCCCAGGGTGGGTTCATCAAGAAACACGATTTCGGGTTTGTGGATGAGCGCTGTGGCGATATCGAGCTTGCGTCGCATGCCGCCGGAGTAGGTCATGACGGTGCGATCCAGCGCATCACCGAGCTCGAAGTATTCACCGAGCTCTTCAATGCGTTTCACGATCTCCTGCTTGGGCATACGGTAGAGACGCCCCTGAAGTTCCAGGTTTTCTCGCCCGGTGAGAAAATAGTCGACACCGGTTTGCTGCGCCACCAAACCGATTTTGCAGCGCACCTTTTCAGGTTCAACATCAACGTTGTGGCCAGCGACGACGACCTCTCCCTCATCAAAGCCGCTGAGCGTAGAAAGTACGCGAATAGTGGTCGTTTTCCCTGCACCGTTAGGCCCTAACAGTGCCAGAATCTCTCCCTTCCTAACCTCTAAGTCCAGCTGGTTAATTGCTTTCAAACCGCTGGAGAATATCTTGGTCAAACCATTTACACGAATCATGGCTACCTTATTATTTTGCTATTTAAAGGCCCTGCATTATATCGTGATATCTCGGTGCCAACACAAGCCTGAAAAACAATAAGTTGAAGCTTTGGGCCAGGCATGAAGAAGCTTGTTAAAATGGGCCTCTTTCACTTACGTAGAGGCCCTTATGCGCGTTCTGGGGATAGAGACATCATGTGACGAGACCGGCATCGCCATCTATGACAGCGATGCCGGATTACTCGCTCATGCGTTGCACAGTCAGATCGATCTGCATGCGGTTTACGGTGGAGTGGTGCCTGAGCTTGCATCGCGTGATCATGTGCAAAAGACGCTGCCCCTGGTGACGCAGGTCTTGGCCGAGGCGGGGCTGACAAAGGGGGATATTGATGGTGTTGCCTACACTGCAGGACCCGGATTGATCGGTGCCTTGCTGGTGGGGGCCGCTGTGGGTCGAAGCCTGGCCTGGAGCCTGGGCGTGCCGGCGGTGGCGGTCCACCACATGGAAGGGCACCTGCTTGCCCCCATGCTGGAGGACAA
>JALTMR010000438.1 GCA_027001525.1 Gammaproteobacteria bacterium | reverse complement strand
GGCGTCCCGCTGGGGGCCGAAGACCCCCTGGCGCAGCTCGGCCACGCCATCGCCGCCCGGGGGCCGGCGGGACTCGGCACGGTGCGCCTGTCGAGCGCCTGGCCCTTCGGCCTCCTCACCCGCTGGCGGGAGGTGGCGCTGCCGGATGGCTTTGACCAGCGCCTGATCGACAACAAGACAAAGAAAAGTCTGGCGCAGTGGCAGGCCCTTGGGGTCCGGCGTCTGTTTGGCAAGGATCTGCCCCAGCGCGATCTGGTGGCCTCCATCGTTCAACCCGATGGCCCCGGTGGTCGCGCTTTTCTGATCTACCCAGCCAACTACAAAGCGATTCTGAACTGGAATCGGTCCCATAAATTTGCCATTGCCGTGGGCTCCCTCGCCGACGCTATTGTGCGCTGAGCGGCTATCTTTCAGCAGCCCTCCGACCTGCCGCCCACCTCACCAAGGGGGCAGGTTTGCTCCCCAAATACGAATGACCTTGAACACAGGACGCCCTTCATGACAGAACAGAGCCCGCAGACGATCTACCTCAAAGACTATCAGGCGCCTGCTTACGCGGTGGAGTCACTCGACCTCCACTTCGATCTGCACGATAGCGAGACGGTGGTGACGGCAACGCAGCGACTCAAGCAGCTACGCCCCGAGGCGCTGGTGCTCAACGGGGAAGCCTTGCAGTTGCTATCGATCAAGATCGATGGCGAACCCCTGGCGGAAGACGATTATCAGGTGGACGATGAGCTGCTGACCATTGCCCGGTTGCCTGCCAGCTGCACCCTGGAAATCCAGACCCGCATCGATCCCGCTGCCAACACCACGCTCGACGGCCTCTACCTCTCCAGCGGTAATTTCTGCACCCAATGCGAAGCCGAAGGGTTTCGCCGCATGACCTACTACCAGGATCGCCCTGACGTGATGACGCTATTCACCACCACCCTGGTGGCGGACAAGGCGCGCTACCCGGTGCTGCTCTCCAACGGCAACCGGGTTGACGGCGGCGAGCTGGATAACGGCCGCCACTGGGCCAGGTGGGAAGACCCGCATAAAAAGCCCTGCTACCTTTTCGCCCTGGTCGCCGGCGATCTCCAGTGTGTGGAAGATCGTTTTACCACTCTGTCGGGGCGCGACGTTACGCTGCGCATCTATGTCGAGGCCCATAATGTCGATAAATGCGAGCACGCCATGGCCTCCCTCAAACGGGCCATGAGCTGGGATGAAACGGTCTATGGCCGCGAGTACGACCTGGACATCTACATGATTGTCGCCGTGGACGATTTCAACATGGGGGCGATGGAGAACAAGGGGCTCAACGTCTTCAATTCCAAATTCATTCTGGCACGCCCGGATACCGCCACGGATACCGATTACGCGCAGATTGAAGGCGTGGTGGCACACGAATATTTCCACAACTGGTCGGGCAATCGCGTCACCTGCCGCGACTGGTTTCAGCTCAGCCTGAAAGAGGGTTTTACGGTGTTTCGGGACCAGAGCTTCAGCGCCGACATGTTCTCCCACGCCGCCAAGCGTATTGAGGATGTCAATATGCTGCGCAGCGCCCAGTTCATCGAAGACAGTGGACCCATGTCCCACCCGGTGCGGCCCGATGCCTATGTGGAAATCAATAATTTCTACACCCTGACGGTCTACGAAAAGGGGGCGGAAGTGGTGCGGATGATCCACACCCTGGTGGGGGCTGACGGCTTTCGCCGGGGCTCGGATCTCTACTTTCAGCGCCACGATGGCCAGGCCGTCACCTGTGACGATTTTGTCAAAGCCATGGAGGATGCCAACAGCATCGACCTGACCCAGTTCAAACGCTGGTACAGCCAGTCAGGGACGCCGCAGGTGGCGATCAGTACGGCCTATGATGCGGCCACCCAGCGCTACCACGTCACATTTGAACAGAGCTGTCCGCCCACGCCCGGGCAGCCTGTGAAAGCGCCGTTTCATATTCCCGTGGCCATGGGACTGCTGGACGGGCAGGGCAGGGCCGTGCCCCTGACGCTTTCGGGTGAAACAGAGACGGGGCCACTGCACCGGGTGCTCGATCTGACCGAGGCCAGCCAGTCATTCACCTTTATCGACGTTGCGGCGCAGCCGACACCTTCGTTTTTTCGCCACTTCTCCGCCCCGGTGAAGATTGATTACGACTACAGCGATGCCGCGCTGGCCTTTCTCATGGCCCACGACGATGATGAATTCAACCGCTGGGATGCCGGCCAGCGTCTGGCCATCCGCCTGCTGGGCCAACAGCTGACCGGCAGCGACGAGGCCGCTGCCACCCTGCAGCACTTCAGCGATGCCTTTGGCCAGCTGCTGGCCAACAACAGTGAGCTGGATCACAACCTTGTCGCCGAGGCGCTGCGCCTGCCGAAGGAGAGCTATCTGAGCGAGTTTTTCTCCCCCGCTGATCCGGTGGCAATCCATCAGGCCCGGCGGCAGCTGATGAAGACGCTGGCGCAGAGACACCAAAGCGCCCTGCAGACGCTCTACGAGGCGCTGGTCCAGGCGGACTATCGCATCGATGCCGCAGCCATCGGCAAGCGGGCACTGCGCAACGTCTGCCTCGCCTATCTGGTGACGCTGGAAAGTCAGACGGTGATCGATTGTGCCTACCAGCAGTTTGAGCAGGCCAGTAACATGACCGATGTCATGGCCGCGCTGGCCAGCCTGGTGAGTGTCGATTGCCCGGAACGACACCAGGCACTGGCCGCTTTTTATGAGCAGTGGAAGGGGGAAACGCTGGTGGTGGACAAGTGGTTGGCGCTCCAGGCCACCTCGCCGCTGCCTGGCACGCTGGCCCATGTGAAGCAGTTACAGAACCATGAAGCGTTCAGCATCAAAAACCCCAACAAAGTGCGTTCCCTCATCGGCGCTTTTTGCAGTGCCAACCCGGCCCAGTTTCATCAGCCCGATGGCGAAGGGTATCGCTTTCTGGCCGACAGCGT
>JALTMR010000437.1:10805-11232 GCA_027001525.1 Gammaproteobacteria bacterium | reverse complement strand
CGACGCACTCAGTGGCGTGGCCATTCCGTTTATCGAGATCCATCTATCGAATGTTTATGCCCGCGAACCCTTTCGGAAGCACTCCTACTTTTCCGATATCGCCGTGGGCATCATCAGTGGCCTGGGGGCCGACGGCTATTCCCTGGCACTGCAATCAGCTATGAACTACGTCACTCATCAACAAGGTTAACGATTACGCACCATGGACATACGTAAAGTTAAAAAACTGATCGAACTTCTGGAAGACTCCGGCGTTGCGGAGATCGAAATTCACGAAGGTGAAGAGTCGGTCCGCATCAGCCGCTACTCACCTTCTGCCCCTGTGGCCGCAGCGCCCGTCGCAGCGGCACCTGCCGCCCCTCTGGCCGCGCCGGCACCTGCACCAGCGGCCGAAACCGCAGCGGCGGCGGAAGAGGCTCCAGCCGGC
>JALTMR010000437.1:0-10795 GCA_027001525.1 Gammaproteobacteria bacterium | reverse complement strand
CTGCATCATTGAAGCCATGAAGATGCTCAATCAGATTGAGGCTGACAAGTCGGGCAAGCTGGTTGCCGTGCTGGTTGAAAACGGCCAGCCGGTGGAATACGAACAGCCACTGTTTATCATCGAATAAGCAGGCAGCCACGCAGGCCCGTCCCCGACGATGGGCTCTACGCTTCACTCCATTATCAGAATTAGGCCAGATTTATGTTCGATAAAGTTGTCATTGCAAACAGGGGCGAGATTGCACTGCGCATCTTGCGTGCCTGTAGAGAACTGGGCATCAAGACCGTCGCCGTTCATTCTGCGGCCGATCGTGATCTCAAACATGTCCGCCTAGCCGATGAGTCTGTCTGCATCGGCCCCAACGACTCCACCCACAGCTACCTGAGCGTACCGGCGCTGATCAGCGCCGCCGAGGTCACCGACGCGGTGGCCATTCACCCCGGCTACGGTTTCTTGTCGGAAAATGCCGATTTTGCCGAGCGCTGCGAAGAGAGCGGCTTCATTTTCATCGGCCCACGCCCCGAAACCATCCGCCTGATGGGCGATAAAATTTCTGCCATCGAGGCCATGAAGGCCAGCGGTGTGCCGTGCGTACCCGGCTCAGACGGCCCCTTGGGCAACGACCCCGAAACCAACATGAAGCTGGCCCGCAAGATCGGCTACCCCATTATCATCAAGGCCGCAGGTGGCGGCGGTGGCCGCGGCATGCGCGTGGTGCACAGCGAGGCGGCCCTGATCAACGCCATCTCCCTGACCCGCTCCGAAGCCGGCAGTGTGTTCAATAACGATATTGTCTACATGGAGAAATACCTCGGCAACCCGCGCCACATCGAGTTCCAGGTCATGGCTGACCAGCACGGCAATGCCGTTCACCTGGGTGAGCGTGACTGCTCCATGCAGCGTCGCCATCAAAAGGTCATTGAGGAAGCACCGGCCCCCGGCATCAGCGAAGAGTTGCGCCAGAAAATGGGCAAGATCTGCGCTGATGCCTGCACCAAAATCGGTTACCGCGGCGCGGGCACATTCGAATTTCTCTACGAAGACGGTGAGTTCTACTTCATCGAGATGAACACCCGCATCCAGGTGGAGCACCCCGTTACCGAGATGATCACCGGCATCGACCTGATCAAGGAGCAGCTACGCGTGGCCGCCGGGGAGAAGCTGTCGGTGAAGCAGGAAGACATCAAGATTCGGGGGCATGCAATCGAGTGCCGCATCAATGCGGAAGACCCGGACAACTTCATGCCCAGCCCCGGCACCATCACGCGCTACCACGCCCCGGGCGGTTTTGGTATTCGCGTCGACTCCCACATCTACACCGACTACAGGGTGCCGCCTTACTACGACTCCATGATCGGCAAACTGATCGCACATGGCAGCACCCGGGAGTCCGCCTTCGCCCGCATGCGCACAGCGCTGGACGAAATTCTCATCGAAGGGATCAAAACCAACATCCCGCTGCACCAGCGCCTGATTCGGGATGCGGCCTTCCAGGAGGGCGGCACCAGCATTCACTACCTCGAAAAGAAACTGGGCCTCCAGTAACACTCCCTGGCGCGGGGCACTTTAGCTCCGCGCCCCTTCACTATGCAGATCTAAATCATGCCCTGGCTGCAACTCAAACTCGTCACAAACGCCCACGAAGCTGACCAGATCAGCGACGCACTGACCGACCTGGGTGCCGTTGCAGTCACCTACGAAGATGCTGCCGATCAGCCCCTCTTCGAGCCAGACCCCGGCGAGACCAAACTGTGGCAAGAGACCCGCGTTGTCGGCCTGTTTGAGGCAGATGCGGATATGGACAGCATCATTGGGCAATTGAAAGCCTCTCTTGAACAGCCGCCGGTGCACCTGAGTATCGACCCGCTGGAGGACAAAGACTGGACCCGCGCCTGGATGGATACATTCAAACCCATTCCCTGTGGCCAGCGCTTGTGGATCGTGCCCAGCTGGCACTCACCCACCGACCCCGATGCGGTGAACGTAGTGCTCGACCCGGGCCTGGCTTTCGGCACCGGCACCCACCCGACCACCGCTCTCTGCCTGCAATGGCTCGATGCCCATGCACCGCAAGACCTGCAGGTCATCGATTTTGGCTGTGGTTCGGGCATCCTCGCCGTGGCTGCGGCACTGCTGGGGGCCAGACACGTCTGGGCCGTCGACCATGACCCACAAGCCCTCATCGCCACACGAGACAATGCCCAGAAAAATGGTGTGGCAGACCTGATCAGCACCTGCCTGCCCGCAGACCTGCCGACTCTGGAGACCGACCTCATGCTGGCCAACATTCTCGCTAACCCGCTGATGGAGCTGGCGCCGCAGTTTGCCCGACTGACGAAAAGCGGCGGAACGATTGTCCTCTCAGGTATACTTGGCCACCAGGCTGAACAGGTCTCCGAACGCTACCGCGAATGGTTCGAGATAAACCCCGCCACGTTGCGAGAGGAGTGGGTTGAGCTGGATGGACTCAGGAAATAGATCAATCACGACCTTCTGCGACAACTAACGAGACAAACCAGAGCAACAGCCATGCATACCCGCTGCCCGCACTGTGATACCTGCTTTCGCGTCACCCCCGAACATCTGGAACTGGCCAAGGGTGCCGTGCGCTGTGGCCGCTGTTTCAACACTTTCAACGCGCGCGACTACCTCATCGAATCCCCCAAAAAGGAGGAGAACGATAAAGAGGCCCCGCCCCCGCCGGGGGAAGAGAAAAAAGAGGCGCCAACCGCGCACCCGTTACCACAGTCAGAACCAGAGCCCACAGCCAACGACGACTCGCAGCGGCCGGATAAAAACGGTGACGACAACACCCCAGCTGCGTCGGACCACTCCCTCGATGTTCTTCACGAAATTGAAAATCGCAGCATGATCGATAAACGCCGCAGCGGCCGCAGAACCGTGGTCGGGCTGCTGATCATTGTCGCCCTGACGGTCACGCTGATCGGCCAATACCTCTACGCAAATCGTGCCAGCCTGGCACAGAGCCAGGACGCCCGCCCCTGGCTGGCGATGGTCTGCGCAGTGACCGGCTGTGACGTCCCCCTGCCAAGAGCACCAAAACAGATCAAGCTGGTGGACCGCGACATTCGCAGCCACCCCCAGCACGACAACGCCCTGCTGGTGGAAGCTGAAATGGTCAACGAAGCCCCCTTCGCTCAGGCTTATCCCACCATCAAGCTCACACTGCTGGACATCACCGGAAAAATTATCTCCGGCCGCAGCTTTACCCCCGACGAATACCTGCCCAAACGTATCGACCAGAAAAAGGGAATGGCCTCCAACATCAAGCTGAAGGTAGCACTGGTACTGGTCGACCCTGGCGATGAAGCCGTCGGCTTCGAGTTCGAATTCCTCTAACGCCCGGACAATCGCGCCAGACGAACGGGCCTTTAAACGACGGGCTTTTGGCGCTATCATGTGCCGTTCCTTAGCGCCCTTGACCACGAAATCTCCAGCCCACTGGGGCTTTCCAACAACACCTCAGCAGCACAAAGAAACAGATGAAGATCGGCCCCTACGCCCTTGATAACAACTTGATTCTGGCCCCCATGGCCGGCGTGACAGACCGGCCTTTCCGGCAACTGTGCCGTCGCATGGGTGCGGGTATGGCCGTCTCCGAAATGGTTTCATCCAACTCGCTGCTGTGGGGCAGTGAAAAAACCAGGCGCCGCGCCAATCACGAAGGCGAACCCGACCCCAAGTCTGTCCAGATCATGGGAGCAGACCCGCAGATGATGGCCGAGGCGGCAAAATACAACGCCGATAACGGCGCTCAGATTATCGACATCAACATGGGTTGCCCGGCCAAAAAGGTCTGCAACGTCGCCGCCGGCTCAGCACTTCTGCAGGACGAAGCCCTGGTGGGGCGAATTCTCGACGCCGTCGTCGGCGCGGTGGATATCCCTGTTACGCTGAAGATCCGCACCGGCTGGGACAAAGGCAATCGCAACGGCGTCACCATCGGCAAGATTGCTCAGACAGCGGGCATTCAGGCACTTGCCGTCCACGGCCGCACCCGCGCCTGCGCCTACAAGGGCGAAGCGGAATACGACACCATCAAGGCCATCAAGGCCGCCATCAGCATTCCCGTCATCGCAAACGGTGATATCAGCTCACCGGAAAAAGCCAAATATGTCCTCGACTACACCGGAGTGGATGCCGTCATGATCGGCCGCGCAGCCCAGGGACGACCCTGGATTTTTCGGGAGATCGCACACTTTCTGGCTCACGGCGAGAAACTGCCCGAGCCCGATGTGAAAGAGGTGCGCGCCATCCTCACCGGCCACTTAAACAACCTCTACGAATTCTACGGCGAATACACCGGCGTTCGCATGGCACGCAAACACATCTCCTGGTACAGCAAGGGGCAGCGTAACGGAGCCGCTTTTCGCCACGCAGTCAACCGCCTCGACACCATTGAAGCGCAACTGGCCACAACGGCAGAGTTTTTCGATCGACTGGAAGAAGAGCTGGAGAGAGCAGCCTAGTGAGCGACCACAGCGACCCCAAGCCATTCAAGGAGCGCCGCAAGCAACCCCTGCGCACGGCGGCCTACATCTGCGTCGCCAACTACCTGGCTGACCTGGATGGCCACGCCCCCGGCAACCTGCATGACATGATGGTGGGCGAACTTGAACACGGGCTCTTCACCGCCGTGCTGGAACACACCCGCGGCAACCAGTCCAAAGCAGCGGAATTGCTGGGTATCAACCGCAGCACGCTACGTAAAAAATTACGCACCCACGGCCTGCTAAACTAAGGCCCGCTGCACCCGGAATTGCTTCGATACACCGCCAGGACACTGGCTTAACCAACCTTCGGACGGAAAACGCATGGCGAAAATAAAACGCGCTCTCATTAGTGTTTCTGATAAAACCGGCATTCTCGACTTTGCCAAAGGCCTCCACAACCAGGGAGTAGAAATACTCTCCACAGGGGGCACGGCCAAGCTGCTGGCCGACAACGGGGTCGGCGTTACCGAAGTGTCAGACTACACCGGTTTTCCGGAAATGATGGATGGTCGCGTCAAAACCCTGCACCCCAAAATTCACGGCGGCATTCTCGGCCGGCGCGGCCAGGACGATGCCGTAATGGAAGAACACCATATCAATGCCATCGATATGGTCGTGGTGAACCTCTACCCTTTCCAGCAGGCGATCGCCCGCGAGGATTGTGACCTGGCGATGGCCATTGAGAACATCGACATCGGTGGCCCAACCATGGTGCGAGCAGCGGCCAAGAACCACAAAGATGTCGCCATCGTCGTCAACGCTGATGACTACGATGCCATCCTGAAAGAGATGGCGGAGAACGACGCCACCCTGTGCCACGAAACCCAGTTTGCCCTGGCTGTCAGCGCCTTTGAACACACCGCCGCCTACGATGCCGCTATCGCCAACTACCTCGGCAGCATCACCGACGGTGGCCACAGCAACCAGGACCGGGCACCGTTCCCACGCACCTTCAACGCCCAGTTTTTGCTGGCACAGGATATGCGCTACGGTGAAAACCCTCATCAGCAGGCCGCTTTCTATGTCGAAGCCACACCCAGCGATGCCAGCGTTGCCACCGCCATCCAGCTACAGGGCAAAGCACTCTCATTCAACAACATCGCCGACACAGATGCCGCGCTGGAGTGCGTCAAACAATTTGATGAGCCCGCCTGCGTCATCGTCAAACATGCCAACCCCTGCGGTGTCGCCGTGGCAGAGAGCCCGCTTGCAGCCTACGAGCACGCCTTCAAAACCGACCCCACATCCGCTTTCGGAGGCATCATCGCCTTCAACCGACCACTGAATGCCGAAACGGCCAAAGCGATCATCGAACGCCAGTTTGTCGAAGTAGTCATCGCCCCGGATGTCAGTGAAGCTGCCGCCGCCATCGTCTCGGAAAAACCCAATGTACGGCTGCTCAACTGTGGCCAGTGGTCAGCCACTCGCCCCTCGGCACTGGACTACAAACGGGTCAACGGCGGCCTGCTGATTCAGGAAGTAGACAACGGCATGGTGACGCTGGACGAGCTGAAAGTGGTCACCCAACGTGCGCCCACCGAGCAGGAGATGCGAGATCTGTTTTTTGCCTGGAAAGTGGCCAAATTTGTTAAATCCAACGCCATCGTCTACACCAAGGAGCGCATGACCATCGGCGTCGGTGCCGGCCAGATGAGCCGCGTTTACAGCGCCAAAATCGCCGGCATTAAAGCAGCGGATGAGCAACTGGAAGTCAACGGCTCGGTAATGGCCTCAGACGCCTTTTTCCCCTTCCGCGATGGCATCGATGCCGCTGCAGAGGCGGGCATTACCGCCGTCATCCAACCTGGCGGCTCAATGCGCGACCAGGAGGTGATCGACGCCGCCAACGAACATGGCCTCGCCATGGTATTTACCGGCATGCGCCACTTTCGCCACTAAACCTGGACCACACCTCGGCAAAAAGCCCTCTGTTCGAGTTACCGGATAGAGGATCTTAGGATTCTTAAGCATCCTCGGCATTGAAGGCCATGATGCTCTCCTCCCTTTGGGACTTTAGAACAACATAGCACTCAGTACCCGTGAATACTCCACCGGCCTGAAGCCGGTGAAGTATTCACGGGTACCCTTTATTGAAAAAGGCGTAGCGTGATAAATTGGCAGGCAGGCTCTTTATGGGAATCCAATAATAAAACCAAGGGGTAAAATCATGAAATACGGCAGTGCTGTTCAAGGCGCACTGAAAACAGCCATACTGCTGGGAGGCCTGCTCGGTCTTCTTGCTGGATGCGGAGGCGGCAGCAGCGGCAACCCAGGCAACCAGCCTGGAAATGTCAATGGCGGGAACACCTCACAGGCGGTCACGCTCAGTGGCACGGTAAGTGGTGGAGCCAATGTCTTCGTCGACAGCGACGTCAACGACCCCGAAACCAGCTATGTCACCAATGATACGCCTGACCAGGCGCAATCCATCCCCAATCCCGTCATGCTGGGAGGCTACCTCAATAAGGCAAATACCGGCCCGGCTGGCCCCCTGTTCGCCACAGGCGACCGTTCCGATTTCTTCCGCGTGAGTCTGGCCGCCAACCAGAATGTCACGGTCAATATCGCCGATTCCGATACGGGCGATTTCGATCTCTATATCTACTTCGACGATGGCAGCATCGACCTATTCGACCCGGACTTTATATCAGAAGGTGTGGGCCAGACCGAAACACTCACCGTCCCGCAAGACGGGGACTACCTCATCGAAGTCTATGCCTTCTCCGGTTACTCCAATTATGCCCTGGTCATAGGACAGGGCATCGCCTCGATATCCACGGACAGGCTGGTATCGACAGATAATTTTGTGCCTGGAGAGGTCATTGTACGTTTCAATGAGACCCTGCTGCCGCTCAGCATGACCAGGACGCCGGCAACCCTGGCCGCTACTGTGGGCCTGCAATCAAAGGCTGGCGATACCGGTCGCGCCATGCTGATGGAATTGGACCGTACGGGCGGGCTAACAGTACAAGGCGCCTCGACGAACCAGACGACCACCCAGGGCAGGCGCTTCCGCTCGCCGGACCCCGAGAAGCAGTTGAAGATGGATACCCTGCGCACCATCAAACTCCTGCGCAAGCGCAATGACATACGTTACGCGGAACCCAATTTTATCCGCCAGCCCCTGCAAGTACCTACCGACAGCTACTACGGGCTGCAATGGCACTATCCCTTTATCAACCTGCCAACGGCATGGGATGTCAGCACCGGTTCACCCACTGTCATTGTGGCGGTTATCGATACGGGCATTCTGCTCAATCATCCTGACCTGCAAGGACAGTTCTCCAGCGATGGCGGCTATGATTTCATCCTGGACGACAACATCTCTCAGGACAACGAACCGGGTATTGATGCCAATGCAGATGACCCCGGCGATTCAAGAATCGGCAGCAGCTCCTTTCATGGCACCCATGTCGCGGGCACTATTGCCGCCGCATCCAGCTTTGGCGGGGGAGGCAGTGGCGTGGCCGGTGTTGCCCCAGGTGTGAAAATCATGCCCCTGCGTGTTCTGGGAAACGGTGGCGGAACAGGATATGACATCCTTCAGGGAGTACGATATGCAGCGGGGCTGAGCAATGACTCCGGAACGATCCCACCCCAAAAGGCCGATGTAATAAACCTCAGCCTGGGTGGCCCGGGAGGAAGCCAGGCAGCCCAGGATGTCTATACCCAGGCAAGGAATGCCGGCGTCATCATCGTGGCGGCGGCCGGCAACAGCAACGTCAGCGATCCATTCTATCCCGCAGCCTACAATGGAGTCATTTCGGTAAGCGCCCTGGATATGAACAAACAAAGGGCGCCCTATTCCAATTTCGGCACAACTATCGACGTTGCAGCACCGGGGGGCGATACTTCCCAGGACCTCAATGGTGACGGCTACCCCGATGGCGTCCTCAGCACAGTTGGCGATGATTCCGGGGGCAACATTGACTATGTATTCAAATTTTTGCAGGGCACTTCCATGGCCTCGCCTCACATGGCGGGCGTCGTGGCGCTGATGAAATCGGTCAATGGCAACCTGACGCCCGACGACATAGACAACCTGCTGGTCAGGGGACAAATCGTCGAGGACCTGGGAACCGCCGGCCGCGATGACCAGTTTGGCTATGGAATGATCGATGCCCGCAAGGCAGTGGATGCCGCTACCGCACTGGCGCAGGGCAGCAACCCGGACAATCCCGTCATCAGCGCGTCGCCTGCTTCACTAAACTTTGGTAACAGTTCGACCAGCACCCCACTCTCAATAGTCAACGGCGGAACGGGCGCCCTGAGCATCGTCTCTATCAGCACCAGCGCCTCATGGTTAGCGGTCACACCCGTCAACGTAGATGCCGGTACGCAACTGGGAAGCTACCAGGTAACCGTAGACAGGTCAGGCCTCGCTACCGGTATCTATACAGCCAATATCACCATCACGTCGACATCCAATACGGTTTCCATACCGGTTATCCAACGGGTAGGGGGACAAGGGACGAATATCAATGCAGGATACCAGTATATCCTCCTGGTCGATGAAGCCACGGGAAACATAGTCGACCAGTGGGAAGGCCCTCCCCAGAACGGGGAATATAATTTTGTATTCAACAATGTAACCTTCGACAATGGAAAAACCTATTTCATCTTTGCCGGCACTGACCAAAACAACGATGGCTTCATCTGTGATGCGGGCGAGACCTGTGGCGCCTATGTCTCACTCGCCCAACCTATCTCCATCAAAGATAGCAGCAACAACATCGGCCTCGACTTCAGTTCTGGTTTCACCACCGGCCTGCAAAGTCTCTCGGCCCCTGGAACAGGGATCCAGAGCCAGGCCATCCGCCGTAAGCAAACCAAGGAGATCCCATAACCGCCATGAATAAAGCCGAGCTGGGGAAATCATTGACCCTCGCCCTGTTACTGCTGACCACAGCATGCCAAACACTGCCGGACAGCAACCACAAACAGGCAGGCAAACCATCTGTGGAAACTATCTGGGCTGGACTGCACTGTAGTCGCGAGCGGGCTACCCCTGCAGCCACCTGGATCGACAACTCACAACAGTTAGAGGCCAGTTTCAACAAGATTCGTAGCGCCACGTTGGGAGGCAAGTCCAGTGAATCACCACAGATTGATTTTAACAATGAAATCGCCATTCTGGTCGAAATGGGTCAGCATCCCACACTAGGCTATCGTATAGCACTGCCAGAGCCCGCCAGACTGGAGATCGGGGACGACCGGATAGACCTCACCCTGGACTGGAGACAACCCTCACCGGATGCTTTTCTTGCTCAGGTAACCAGCAGCCCCTGCCTACTTCTCAGGCTAGAACGAGGAAACTACCACTCTGTGCAGATCCTGGACGAAGAGGAAAGCCTCCGGGTGATAGCTCGGATGAAGAAATAGGGTTTATCGTCGATCTCGAGGGAGTCGGCGAGCGGTGGTTCGAAGCGTGAGATCCTGAAGAGGATGGACCCGATACAGGTGAAGATGCCGAAGGTGCGCGGCCGAACGGGGGAACCGGTGGTGTTCCGCTCCTCGCTGGCGTCGCCGTACGTGAGGAAGAAGCCGCAGGAGATAGGACGACCGCCTGATCATCATGTCAGACACCAGAGTTGACCGTAGCCCCGAACTGAAATCGGTGAAAGGGTGGGGTTCGTCAATATCGAATAACGCCTGCTGAATAGGTATAAAAAATCCGGTACCTGAGATAGCTACCGGATTTTCTTAGCCCTTACGTTGGTCGCAATGCTTAAGTGAATAACGTCACCGCAGCTACGGGCTTTTTTATTGCTACGGACAAAAGCAAAAAACGCTAGCGCACGAAGCGCCTCCGCAACCACCAAAGGCCAGAGAGCATAAACAACCAGGCGCCGGCACCGCCGCCACTATTGCTCGCCGCCTCAGTGCCAGCACCGCTGTCGGGTAAACCACCACCTGCCGAAGGCACAGGGA
The DNA here is from genome assembly GCA_027001525.1 of Gammaproteobacteria bacterium. Classification (GTDB taxonomy): domain Bacteria; phylum Pseudomonadota; class Gammaproteobacteria; order Tenderiales; family Tenderiaceae; genus JALTMR01. Next base: position 350 of record JALTMR010000437.1, on the reverse strand, counting down.
CTGCCAGCGCGACAGGGTCGTCTATCACACCAGTAGCGGGGTCATGATCGAAGTTGTCGTTATCAACCAGATGAAGACTGATGGTGCGGCCGGGTACATCGACCTCTGACCATGTAACATCCAGGGGAAGCCCGGTCACCGGATCCTGGGGTTGAGTGCTTGGCAATGTATGCCACACACCGGACTTGTCCAGTTTCCGCACCACCGCATCAGCGCTTACCTCAGCGCCAAGAGGGAACTCGAGAACAACGGTCACTTGACTCGGGCCCGAGACATTTAAAGGAAGGTTATCGACCGAAAAAGTCAAACCACCGACCGGATAGGTGTAATCGATCCCACCAGTCACAGCC
>JALTMR010000436.1:204-11273 GCA_027001525.1 Gammaproteobacteria bacterium | reverse complement strand
GTACGCGGCGAACCAGCCCACCTCATCGCCAACCAGACCAGTCATAACGTTCAGCAATTATTCAACCTGCCACCCGGCTGAGCTTTCTCTGAAGACGGAATCGGCAAGCTCTGGTTGAGATCCACCAAGGGCCGGTCTATTTCAACCAACAGAACCATAAACAGATCAAAACAGAGCCATAACCCCTTGTTATTTATACGATGTAACAACTGGCATGGCCCATGCTTTTACTCTTCGTGTGCCAGCCAATACGGCGTACAAAAACGAGTTCATAAGAACAAGAGGAGAGGATAATTCAATGGCTATTCGATCATTACCAGCAGGCGTGTTGATCTGCGCCTCCCTGCTGTCTGTCCCCGGTGCCAGCTACGCCTGCGATGTGGCATCACACAACTCACCGGAGCATACGCAGGCTGAGCTGTCCGAACTGATCAAGGCAGGAGACCATGCGTCGCTCTACAGCTTCAGACAGGGGGCATGCGTGCATCTGGACCAGGTAAAAAACGAGCTGGAAATCAGCCAGTTCCTCCCCAGCGATGAAGAGTCTCTCGGTCTCTATCAAGTCTACCGGGATCGGGGAGACAGCCCCTCGGAAGCATTGAAACACACGCTCGATTTTCTGGTCGCCGAGCAACAGAGCTAACCCCCCCGGTCGCTCTGTTGCTTGTCTGCTCGGTGGACTTTTTCTGGTCCACCGACTTTAGGGCACCTCTATTCTGCCGCCAGCTCACCACCACCGTGGAACTTAGCCACCACAATGGCAGTCTACGGTCTCCTTATGCCATCCCCTATCTCTGACAAAAACCGCTACGTTCGATTGATCTATCGCCCGTTCTGGGGCGCGATGCTGGTACTGCTGGCGGTCCTCAGTATCGCCCTTGCCGTGCTGATCAACTCCAGTTGGCAAGCGCTGCAGCGTACCGAACCGCTGCAAAACCACCTGGCATTGATGGAAGCACTGCGCAGTTACCACCTCAAACTGGACTCGCTCAAATCCGCCTTTACCCTCCCCCCAACCACGGAAAATAACGCTCGCATTTCACAACTCCTGCCCATCGTCAGGGGGATACAACAGGGCTATTCAACTGTGCTCAGCAGTCACACCGAAACCACCTTGGCCCAAACCATCAACACACTCCAGGCCAGTGAAGGAGGAGGCCCTGAGCGGTTCCAGCAACTGGAGAACAGCATTCTCATCGCCCTGGATGCCGAGACCAGCATACAAAATCACCTGCTTCGCCTGCTGGCTCGTGACAACCGGCTGGAGCTGGAGACGGCCACCTCCATCGCCCTGGCCCTGCCCCTGCTGGGACTGTTGATTCTCTTTTTTATGCGCCATAGAATTCTGCGACCGCTGAACGACCTGGGCCTGCTGATCAATCAGCTGGGGCGACGCGCCTTGCCACCGGTGCCGCTAAGCGATATCGACCCCTTGCTCAAGCCACTGTTTATCGACTTCAACAGCCTGCTACAGCGACTAAGCGAACTGGAACGGGCGCAACAGCAACACCAGCGCCAACTGGAGGACAAGGTTCGCCACGCCACCCAGTCGCTGCTGGAATACCACCACACCCTGGCGCAATCAGAGCGACTGGCGGCGGTGGGTGAAATCACCGCCCGTCTCGCCCATGAACTGCGCAACCCACTGGCAGGCATTCACATGGCCCTGAGCAACCTGCGCAGTGAGAGCGACGGGGCAGACACCCAGGCCAGATTAACGATGGTGCTGGATGAGCTGGATCGCATCACCACCCTGCTCAACGAAGTGCTGGGGCAATCGCGTCACGCGCCAGAGCCTGCCAGTGACTTCAACCTGGCCGCCAGCGTCACCTCGCTACTGCAATTGGCCCGTTATCAAATAGCCGCCGCCATCACCATCGAGCAGAACATCGCACCGACCATTCAGTGCCATCTTCCTCAAGGGCGCATGCGTCAGGCCCTGCTCAACCTCATACTTAACGCCGCCCAGTCCATCGCCGATAACCGCGGCCACATCACCATTAGCGCAACAACGGACAAGCAGCAGCTCTGTCTGAGGGTGCAGGACGACGGCCCCGGCCTGCCCGAATCGCTACTGGACAACGGCGTGCGCCCCTTCGCCACCGGCCGCCAGGAGGGCACCGGGCTGGGACTCGCCATTGTTCACCGCTTTTGTCATGATCAGGGGGGTGAGCTGATCCTCAGCAACCGGCCTGACGGCGGTGCCTGCATCCAGCTCAACCTTCCCCATGCCACCTAAGCACGCGGTGTCACAAGGCAGATTCAGCATCCCGACCGAGAGAAGCAACCACCATGGGCCACACCTTACTGATCATTGAAGATGAACCGCTGCTGGGCAACGAGCTGTGTCGTCACTTTAAACACCAGGGCTATCGCGTTGAGCTGGCCACCACAATCGCCCAGGCCCGGCACAAGCTGCTGGCGCAGAAGCTGGAGCCGCTGATTGTGATCTCCGACCTGAATCTGCCGGATGGCAAAGGGCTTGACCTGCTGGCGGAGGTCAAATCCAAACTGGAACGCAGCGAGTGGCTGTTTCTCACCGCCTATGGCTCCGTGCCGGAGTCAGTCCAGGCGCTCCAGCTCGGTGCCTACGACTTTCTTGAAAAACCGTGTGACATTGAACGCCTCAACCTTGTCGTAGCCAGTGCAAAACGCAGTGCATTGGCGCAGCGACGCCTGCAGGATCAGCACAGCGGTCGTGCCCGGCGCTATAACATCGAGGCATTTCTCGGCACCAGTTCGGCGGCGACACAGACCCGCGCCATGCTCAGGCGGCTGGCTGAAATTCCGTTCAGTTCGCTCATCATCAGCGGTGAAACAGGCACGGGGAAGGGACTCGCCACTGAAATCCTGCACCACAGCGGCGCTCGCGCCGAGGCGCCGCTTATCTCGCTCAACTGCGCCGCACTGCCCCACGACCTGCTGGAATCGGAACTGTTTGGCCATGAGGCCGGGGCCTTCACCGGCGCAAAAAAGGCGCGACGCGGGCTCTTCGAGCAGGCGGAAGGAGGAACCCTCTTTCTGGATGAGATTGGCGAAATACCGCTGGATCTGCAAAGCAAATTACTGAAAGCGATCGAGGAGCGAAAAATCCGCCGCCTGGGCGGGGAGTGTGAAATCGAGATCGACATCACCATTATCGCCGCCAGCAATCGGGACTTTGCCCGGCAAATCAGCAACGGTCAGTTTCGCAGCGATCTCTACCACCGCTTGAATCTATTCGAACTCAAGCTGCCCACCCTCAGGGAGCGCAAGGAAGACCTCCAGACACTCGTCCCTGCGCTCATTGAGGAGTTCAATGCCCAGGCGAATCGCCAGGTCCACCAGGTCTCTGCGACAGCTTGGCAACAACTTGAGCAGCACGACTGGCCCGGCAACGTCCGGGAGCTGCGCAACGTCATTGAGCGCTGCGTGCTGTTCGCCGAAGACGAGCACCTGCCCCACCAGTGGCTACAGCTCCAGACACCGCCCCAGCCAACACAACATCTGCAAACAGAAGGGGTCTTCATTCCGCTGGACGGCTCGATGGATCTCGACGCCATGGAACGCCAGATTATTCATACGGCGCTACAACGCTGTGACAACAACACCACCGCCGCTGCCCGCATGCTGGGCACCAGCCGCGAAAAATTGCGCTACCGGCAACACAAACACGGCTTGTAGACGCACACCCACCACGCTTGTGGGGCGGGGCAACAAGGGGGCTGCCCCGCCTCTCCCCGGCTAGGAGCCTGTCGGACTTAGGAATAATCTACTGCGCTGATGGGAGAGTGGTTCAAATTTCCCCGATTTTTCGCTACATAGCCCCACTATGCGCCTTAAAATCGTGAAAATTTGCACTCGCTCTCCCACCATGCTCGCTACGATTACCTAAGTCCGACAGGCTCCTAGCGAATCACCAGAAACAGCGCACCATTGCCACGACGAATATTGAGCAAAATACCGTGCTTGCCCTTGGCCGCAGCGCGGCGAACGTCTTCAATACGCTTCACTGGCTGGCGATTGACGGTGACGATAATGTCACCCTTGCGCAACCCGGCTCTGGCCGCCGGACTGCCACGCTCCACATCGAGCACCTCAACCCCTTCCACCCGGCCCGCCAGGGGATGAGTCTCTTCGATGGCCCCCAGCACCGCCCCGGAAAGCTGCTCCGCCAGGCCCGCCGCCTGCACCTTGAGCTGTTCGGGCTGGGCAACACGAACGCGAATAGCCCTCTCCTGGCCGTTACGCAATACGGTCAACTTCACCTTCTCGCCTACGCGCAGCAAGCCCACCGCGTTGCGCAACTGAGCGGCGCTATGCACAGGCTTGCCCTCGATTGCCGTCACCACGTCCCCGACCTTCAGGCCGGCATTTTCGGCCGCTGAGTCGTCCATGACCTGGGCAATGACGGCGCCACTGTTACGGTGAATCCCCATCGCATCCGCCAACTCAGGGGTCACATCCTGAATCAGAATACCGAGCTGGCCACGCCGGACCTCACCGTACTCGATGAGTTGAGCCATGATATGGCGAGCCATGTTGCTGGGAATAGCGAAACCGATACCGACGTTACCGCCGGCGGGACCAAAAATGGCGGTATTGATGCCCACCAGCCGGCCATTCAGATCCACCAACGCGCCGCCTGAATTGCCGGGGTTAATGGAGGCGTCGGTCTGGATAAAGTTCTCATACCCTTCAATCCCCAGACCAGAGCGCCCCAGGGCGCTGACGATACCCGAGGTCACCGTCTGCTGCAGACCAAAAGGGTTGCCAATGGCCACCACAAAGTCCCCCACCAGCACGGTATCGGAATCGGCCATCGGCAGCGCCGTCAAATCGCTGGCCTTGACCTGAATCACCGCCAGGTCAGCATCCGGGTCACGCCCCACCACACTGGCCTCAAAGTGGCGCTTGTCGTGCAGCGTAACGGTGATCTCATCGGCATTCTCCACGACGTGGTTATTGGTCAGAATGTAACCCTCCTGCGCATCGACAATCACCCCGGAACCCAGCGCCTGACGCTGGTGTTCCTGCTGTTGGGGCCGGTCGGGCAGATTGAAAAAGCGGCGGAAAAACGGGTCGTTGAAGAGCGGATTCTGCTGCATCTTTACGTGGGATTTGGTGGAGATATTCACCACCGCCGGCGTCACCTCTTTGAGCATTGGCGCCAGTGTGGGGCGACCATCACCATCCATCATCAGCGGCAACGCCGCTGACGCTGCCTGCATCCAGGCCAACAGAAAAACACCCAGCGCCACAAATGGAATTTTCTGCCGCGTTCTCTCCATCTCTCTTCTCCTTCTTAATGGGCAATCATGCAACGGCGTGGCAAACACGCTCGCCTTATAGACACCGATATCAGCAAAAAATCCCTGCCGGTGGCAAGCCCCACCATTCACACCGAGGGATTTCAAAAGCGCCCTTTCACAAGGGGGTAGATTTACTGCATTGATCGCTGTATACCTTACCGATCCACTCACTATTTAGGTGGCGACAAAGTGAGGCTACATTTTTTCCAAAAGCATCAAGAAGGAGCACGACCATGTACATCGCAATGAATCGTTTCAAAATAAAACCCGGCTGTGAGCAGACCTTTATCAACATCTGGAAGAATCGGGAATCCCATCTCGATAGCGTGCCCGGGTTTATCGAATTTCACCTCACTCAAAGTGAGAGCAATGATGACTACACCCTGTTCGCTTCACACACCACCTGGAATTCAAAGCAGGATTTCGTTAACTGGACGGAGTCGGAACAGTTCCGCAGAGCCCATGCCGGAGCGGGCGGAAAAACCCAGGACATCTACCTTGGCCCGCCACAGTTCGAAGGTTTCGAATCGGTGGTTTAACCCCTCCTGACACCATGCTGTCAGTAGCCCCCCGCTATAGTCACAGCTCAATCGTCAAACAGGGAGTTGAACATGATTACAGAAGCGATGAGACAGCATGGCGTTTTCAGCTGGAATGAGTTGATGACCAGCGACGTGGCCGGTGCAAAAGCCTTTTATGGTGAACTGCTGGGGTGGACGTTAACCGACATGGAAAGCAGCTGTGGCAACTACACCATGGTCAAGGCGGGTGACAGAGAGATCGCCGGCATCATGACCACACCGGCCGAGATGCAAGGCATGCCCCCCAGCTGGGGTGGCTACGTTACCGTCGACGATGTCGATGCCATGCCGGCACAAGTAGAGAGGCTAGGCGGCAAGGTACTGGCACCGCCACAGGACATCCCCGATGTCGGCCGCTTTACCATCATCAAAGACCCACAGGGAGCGATGCTGATGTTAATTACCTACTTCAAACAAACGTAGTAACGATGGCGAACCGTTACTTCACATCACAGACGTTTGATTTCCTCGCTGCACTGTCAGCCAATAACCGCCGTGACTGGTTTCTGGAAAACAAACCCCGTTATGAAGAGACCGTTCGCCAGCCCGCACTGAATTTCATCCGCGACATGGCCAGTGACCTGGCCATGATCTCGCCCCACTTTTTTGCGTTACCCAGAAAAGTGGGCGGTTCACTGATACGGGTCAACCGGGATGTGCGCTTTGGCAACGACAAACGCCCTTACAAAACCAACATCGGCATTCAGTTTCGTCATGAACAGGGCAAGGATATTCACGCTCCCAGCTTCTATCTGCATATCGAAAAAGGGGAGTGTTTTATCGGTGCGGGTATATGGCGGCCCGATGCCAAAACCCTAGGCAAGATTCGTGATGCCATTATTGAGAAAAGCGACCGCTGGATCACGTCGCAAGATGATGAGAAATTTCGAAAAACATTTACCCTATCGGGTGACGCGCTCAAAACCTACCCACGCGGCTACGATAAAAATCACCCGTTAATTGCCGACTTGAGACGAAAAGATTTCATTGCTATCGCCCCCATCGAAGAGAGCGACATAACCTCACCAACGCTGCTTCCCCTGGTCGCCAACCACTTTGCTCAGGCCACTCCCCTGATGCGTTTTCTCTGCCACGCGCTGGAATTACGCTTTTAAATGCGCCGCGCTGACAGATTGTTCCAGATCGTTGGCCTATTGAGCCACCATAAAATCACCACGGCCCGCGATCTGGCCGAGGCGCTGGAGGTCTCCGAGCGCACGATCTACCGCGACATTCAGGATCTATCACTGTCGGGTGTTCCCATCGAGGCGGAGACCGGCACAGGCTATCGCCTGATGAAAGGATTTCAGCTTCCACCATTGATGTTTACCGAAGAGGAGTTGGCCGCCCTCATGCTGGGCGCTCGAATGGTGCAGGCATGGACAGATAAAGGGCTCGCCCAGGCCGCCCACCAGGCAATACGCAAGATAGAAAACAGCGTGCCTGATCGGCTCAAACCGGAGCTGGAACGACAAGAGCTGCTAGTGCCCGATTTCAATATCAACAGCAAAACCAAAACCCACCTAGCCCTACTTCGCAACGCCACCACACAGCAGCAAAAAGTGACCTTCAACTACGCCCGCGAAGATGGCCAGCACTCGCGCCGCACCGTCCATCCCCTCGGTCTCTTCTACTGGGGTCGCAGCTGGACGCTGGTCGCGTGGTGTGAGCTACGAGATCAATTTCGCCACTTTCGGCTCGACCGCATGAACGGGATCGAGGTGCTTACCGTCACGTTCCGTATCCTCCCCGGCCGCAGCCTGGGAGATTATCTCGACACCGTTCGCTGCCAGGAGGACTAAACCGCACTGCGCCCGGCAGCAAATTAGGGGCATGTGCTCCCCATCGCAGTAATCCAGGACCTTAGCAATGCAGCACCCTCCGTGTCGGCAATAAAACTGCCCAGCGGCGGCATGCCATAGGTATCACGGCGCGTCATCCGCTCCAGCAGCATGGAACGATCGGGGTCGCCCGGTGCCACCAGCCGAACATCAGCAATGCCCAGCGTCTCTCCCGTCGGTGCCACGTTACAGATATTCATATCGGCGTCGGCAGTGGTGTAGCGCAGATCCATATTAGCCGGCGTCGGCCCATAGGGCTGATGACACTGGGCGCAGTTGGTATGGAGATAAGCCCTGGCCCTCGCATGAAGATCGGCAGTGGTATCGGTCGTATCCACCAGCGCGGGCAGACTGGCCGGACTGACCGTCAGCGGGGGATCAAACAGGCCAATGTGGTCATAGGTCTGGAGCTGATTTGCGCTAACCCCCGTGCTCGGATAGTAAAAATCCCGGTTCATCTGAGCCGTCTCTGGCCCCAGAGGTCCACCACCCACCTCGGTGTGACAAGCCACACACTGACCCGGAGAGGGGTACTGCCAACGCTGGCCGTCAATCACCTTCTCTTTTTCGTTAAAAACGAAGGTGGCATCAGTCCCTGCGTCATTCCATTCGTAGGAGTACCCCCCCCAGGCACCATCGTCATGGCGCACAAGCAAGCGGGTCTCAATCAATGCCCCATTGATACGAAAATGTTTGAACAGCACGGAACCCACAGGAAAGACCCAGTCGTTCAAGCTGTTGATCTGAATATTCGTATTATTCGGAATCGAGAGATAGCGGGACTTCTCAACCCCATCCGTCCAGAAAGGGGCATTGATCGTGTATGGAATAAGGGCATCCACCACCTGTGTCGGGTCAGCCGGATCCACGCAGCCCGTCTCAGACAGCTTATTGGGAAACGGATTCGCTGGCACACCGCCCGCCGGGACAACCCGCTGTATCGTTCCGTTCGGACCATAATTGATCAGGAAAAGCTCTCCATCATTGCCCTCGGCAAACCCGGCAATGCTGTATGGCGTTGCCGCCAGAATCTCATCCTGCACGGGATTGGGATCATTCACATCAAACGACCAGACTCTGCCACTACAAAAGTCACTGAAGAGATATTGACCCTGCAACCCTAAAATGGTGGAGCCGCGATACACATAGCCCCCCGTCACAGAGCAGTTGCCTCCGCTGCGCGGATACTCAACAACCGGGTCGATCAGCCCTGCCGTCTCGCAACTTGTCCCGCCACCGTAGCAGTGAGCCCCCTCACGAATAACCCAGCCGTAGTTGCCCCCCAGCTCCACCCGGTTGATCTCCTCCCAGTCCCGCTGGCCCACGTCGCCGGCCCAAAGCACATTCGTCTCCCGGTCAAAACTCCAGGACCAGGCATTACGCAAGCCCCAGGCAAAAATTTCCGGACAGCCGTTGCCCGAATCGCAACCGGTACTTGAGGCGAAAGGATTGTCACTGGGAATGTAGTAACGCGTACCATTGGCCCAATCAGTGGCGTTCACATCCACATCGATACGCAACATGGAACCCAATAACGTATTGACGTTCTGGCCATTGCCGTCTGGATCACCGGCCCCCCCTCCATCACCAAAAACGATGTACAAGTACTTGCCTGTCCCGGGGCCAGGGCCAAACTGAATACTGCCACCATTGTGATTTATGCCTGGCTGGCGAAGGGTCAGGAGGACCGCCTCAGAATCCGGGTCAAGGGTTTGTCCACCGTCCGTGCTGGTGAAACGGGAGATAGTGGATGTCAAACCCGGTGCGGTATAGGAGACATAAACATGGCCATTGGTTTGAAAATCGGGATCAAATGCCATACCCAATAAACCGGCCTCGGTCGGCCCGGAGTCGACGCGGCTGCTGATATCCAGCACCAGGGCATCCGTGGCCACGCCCACCACATTCTCGAAAGAGCGTATCTGCCCCCCTTTTAACGCAATAAACCAACGAGAATCATCGCCTGGAGGTTGGCGCATGGTGATAGGTAAGCTGAAAGTAAGATCGGGATCAGTAAAGCTCTCCAGCTGAATATTGCTGGAGGTCTGCGGCCTTGAGGAGGCAATACAGGTTGGGTTATCGGGCCGAGCCGTTAGACCAAACTCAATACCATCATCATTCACAATGGAACCCACTGCGGTTGAATCGGCCACAGTGGCAGCAACGGGATCGATCAAGTTAACAAAGAAAGACTCCGTCCCCTCCGTCGCCAAGTCACCCCGCACAACCACACTAATCGTTTGCGAAATCACCCCGGGGGCAAAGTTCAACGTACCCGCCGCAGCAACGTAATCGCCATCCCCTGTCGTTGCACTGTCATCGGCGGTGGCATAACCGACACTGACTGCGACGGTGGTCGCCTCGGATAGCGTCACCGTAAAGATCGCATTCACGGTGCCACTGTTTCCTTCAACCACACTGACATCAGCAATGCTGATCTGGGGAACAACCGGGGCGGCGTCATCGTTAAGAATCGTACCCGCCCCCTGACCATCGGCCAGAGTGGCATTCACGGGGTTAGTCAGATTGACAAAAAAGGACTCATCTTCTTCAACATTGGTGTCACCGTAAACACTCACGCTGATGATTTGCGAAGTTACCCCGGGAGCGAAGTTCAACGTATCTGCCACAGCAACATAATCGCCACCCCCTGTCGTTGCGCTGTCATCGGCGGTGGCGTAACCGACACTGACTGCAACCGTGGTCGCCTCGGATAGCGTCACCGTAAAGATCGCATTCACGGTGCCACTGTCTCCCTCTGTCACGCTGGCATCGGCAATGCTGATTTGGGGCACAACCGGGGCCACGGTATCATCGTTAAGAATGGTGCCCACCCCCTGACCATCGACCAGGGTGGCGTTCACGGGGTTAGCCAGATTGATAAAAAAGGACTCATTTTCTTCAACATTAGTATCACCCTGCACAACCACACTAATCGTTTGCGAAATCACCCCGGGGGCAAAGTTCAACGTACCCGCCGCCGCAACGTAATCGCCATCCCCTGTCGTTGCACTGTCATCAGCGGTGGCGTAGTTGACACTGACTGCAACCGTGGTCGCCTCGGATAGCGTCACCGTAAAGGTCGCATTCACGGTGCCACTGTCCCCTTCTGTCACGCTGACATCGGCAATGCTGATTTGGGGCACAACCGGGGCAGTATCATCATTAACAATCGTACCCATCGCCTGACTCTCGAGCAGCGTCGCATTCGCAGCGTTGGCAAGGTTGATCAGGAAAATCTCATTGCTCTCTACATCCGTATCACCCTGCACAGCCACGTTGATGGTTTGCGAAGTTTCCCCGGGAGCAAAATTCAGCGTATCTGCTGCGGCAACATAATCGCCATCCCCTGTCGT
>JALTMR010000436.1:0-194 GCA_027001525.1 Gammaproteobacteria bacterium | reverse complement strand
GACTGCAACCGTGGTCGCCTCGGATAGCGTCACCGTAAAGGTCGCATTCACGGTGCCACTGTCTCCCTCTGTCACGCTGACATCGGCAATGCTGATTTGGGGCACAACCGGGGCAGTATCATCATTAACAATCGTACCCATCGCCTGACTCTCGAGCAGCGTCGCATTCGCAGCGTTGGCAAGGTTGATCAGGA
>JALTMR010000435.1 GCA_027001525.1 Gammaproteobacteria bacterium | reverse complement strand
CCAAAATGCCCGTACTGGGCACCGGCAAGATCGACTACGTGGCCGCCGCCAAACTGCTGGAGGCGGACGCGTGAACCGCGACATCTACCGGGTACTGGGGACGCAGTTCCTCACCGCCTTCGCCGACAACGCCGTGCTCTTTACCGCCATCACGCTGGTGATGCAGCAGATGGAGATCGGCGCCTGGTACATCCCCGCCCTGCAGGCCTCCTTTCTCATCGCCTATGTGGTGCTGGCCCCGTGGGTCGGGCGACTGGCCGATGCCCGCCCCAAACCGCGAATTTTACTGGCAGCCAACATCATCAAGGCAACAGGGGCCGGCCTGTTACTGCTCCACCTCGAACCACTGATCGCCTACGCCATAGTGGGCCTGGGTGCGGCCCTCTACAGCCCGGCCAAATACGGCATCTTGCCGGAGCTGGTGGACGATAACGCTCTGGTCAAAGCCAACGGCTGGATCGAGGGCTCCACCATTCTCGCCATTCTCAGTGGCACGCTGGTGGGGGCAGTGCTGGCCGAGTACGCCATTCACCTGGCACTGATGGTCGTCATCGCGCTCTATGTCGCCTCGGCGCTGATCGCCCTGACCATTCGCCACAAGCTCATTGTCGGGCCGCCCCGGGGCCAGGCACTGGGCAATTTTTTCCACCAGATGCGCCGCCTCATGGCCACCCCCCGCGCCCGCTTCGCCACCCTGGGGGTCAGTCTCTTCTGGGCCGCCGCGACGGTGCTGCGGGTACTGCTGGTCGCCTGGGCACCGGTGGTGCTGTTCATTGACACCACCACCGACATCGCCATTCTGAGCATGTTTGTGGCGCTGGGCATCGCCGTGGGGGCGGTGCTGGCCACCCGCCTGATCCCCATGGCCTACCTGCGCCGTGCCCGTATGGCCGCCTACGCCATGGCCACGGTGATGATTCTGCTAGCCACGGTGGACGGCCTCACCAACGCCCGTATTGCGCTGTTCCTCACCGGCCTTTGTGGCGGCCTGTTTGTGGTGCCCATCAACGCCGCCCTGCAGGAGATTGGCCACCGCTCCATCGGCAGCGGCGGGGCGGTGGCGATTCAGAATTTTTTCGAGAACCTGGCCATGCTGATCGCCTCCGGCCTCTACGCGCTGGTGGCCGGGCTCGGGGCAGACCCGGTGGCCACCATGATCTGGCTCGGCGTGCTGGTGGTGATCGCCACGGTCATCGTCTCATGGCGACTCCCCAAAGACACGGGCAGGCTGGAGGAGTAGACAGTACAATGGCCACCCCCAAAATCAGACCCAACGGAGAGATTTAATGAAACGAGTCGGTGCTCATGTCAGCGCGGCCGGTGGCGTGGAGAACGCCCCGCTTAACGCCCAGGCCATCGGGGCGAAGGCCTTTGCCCTCTTTACCAAGAATCAGCGCCAGTGGGTGGCCAAGCCACTGACATCCAAAAGCATCACGGCGTTCAAGGCGAACCTGGAGACGGCGGGCATCGCTCCCGAACACGTCCTGCCCCACGACAGCTACCTCATCAACCTGGGCCACCCGGAAGAGGCCGGGCTGGAGAAATCGCGCCATGCCTTTATCGATGAGCTGGAACGCTGCGCCCAGTTGGGGTTGCCTCTGCTCAATTTTCACCCCGGTGCCCACCTGCGCAAAATCAGCGAGGAGGAGAGCCTGAACCGCGTCGCCGAGTCCATCAACATCGCTCTGGATAAAACCCGCGGCGTCACCGCAGTGATCGAAAACACCGCCGGCCAGGGCTCCACCCTGGGTTACGCCTTCGAGCACCTGGCCCACATCATCGACAGGGTGGAAGACAAAAGCCGTGTCGGCGTCTGTCTCGACACCTGCCACACCTTTGTCGCCGGTTACGACATGCGCACCAGGGAGACCTGTGAACAGACCTTCGCTGAGTTCGAGCGCATCGTCGGCTTCAGTTATTTAAGAGGGATGCACCTCAACGACTCCAAACCGGCGCTGGGCTCACGCGTTGACCGCCACCACAGCCTGGGCCACGGCGAACTGGGGCTGGAGGTCTTTCGTTACATCATGAACGACGACCGCTTCGAAGAGATTCCCATGGTGCTGGAAACCATCGATGAAACACGCTGGCCCGAGGAGATCGCCATGCTCTACGGATTTGCAGCGCGCTAACGTCTATGCTCGGAGTAGCGGTAATCAAAGAGACTGTACACAAACAGCAAACAACAGGAGGTGCCCCATGCGACAGTCAGGCCGTATTCTTATTCTCGCCCTTGCAGCCCTCTTTCTCGGCGGCTGCGTCGGCATGCAGACCCAGACCAGGAGCAGCGTTGTCGACTACCTCTACCCCGACGAAAAGGCCAGCGCCATCGAACCGAGCATCCCACAGCTGAGGCTGCCGCTGCGGGTGGGCATCGCCTTTGTGCCGGAGCAACAGCAGCGCGTGCGGGGCGTTAACGTCTGGGCCATCAGCAATACCGAGGGTGGGCTCACCGAAGCGCGCAAAATGGCACTGTTAAAGCGCGTTGCGGATGATTTCAAGAGCTACGACTTTGTTAAATCCATCGAGGTCATCCCCTCCGCCTACCTGACCCCTCGGGGCAGTTTTAAAAACCTCGATCAGATCAAAACGATGTACGGCATCGATGTCATCGCCCTGGTCTCCTACGACCAGGTGCAGTTCACGGACGAAGGCTTCACCTCCCTGGCCTACTGGACGCTGGTGGGTGCCTACGTGGTATCGGGGGAGAAAAATGACACCAGCACCATGCTCGACACCGCGGTCTACGACATTAACAGCCGGAAGATGCTTTTTCGTGCTCCCGGCCTGAGCCGCGTACAGGGGCGCGCCACCGCCATCAATCTCAGCGAACAGTTGCGCAAGGACAGTTTGAAGGGGTTTGAGCTGGCCACGGAGGATATGATCACCAACCTCACCCAACAGCTCGATGCCTTCAAAGAGAAGGTAAAGGAAAACCCGCAGGAGTACCGCATCAGC
>JALTMR010000434.1:2521-2962 GCA_027001525.1 Gammaproteobacteria bacterium | reverse complement strand
GCCCCAATGTAACGACCTGCCTGATTACTCATAACGTTCTCTCCTTCTCGATTGTTACCGCGCGGATGTCGCGCTGACGCCCCCCGCCAGGGGGATAAAACTGATCAACCTCACCACTGCCCCATTCACCCTCTGTCGAAAAACTCCGAAGAAAAAACAAGGTATCAAGATGGCAGCCGGCCGCTCCATCACTGCGGCGATCCGGTTTTCAATATCCTCCGACGCTGGCTAAACAGCAGCTCAATCACGATCACCACGCCGTAAAAGAGCCCCAGCCAGAGCAGTGTTTCACCGTCATGCGCCCAGAGGTAGAAGCCCAGCGCAAGCCACGCCGCCAGCGACAGCACCAGCCCGCTCAACGGCACCCAGGGCCGGATATCGATCTGCCGGCGCAGCCGCCAGGCGGAGAGGTTGACCGCCGCAAAAATCATCAGAAAAGTG
>JALTMR010000434.1:0-2511 GCA_027001525.1 Gammaproteobacteria bacterium | reverse complement strand
GATAATGGCTAGGTTGGCACTGTTGACAAACACCAGCGTCACCGCAGTGATCACCACCAGGCTGACCCAGGGAATGTTGTTCTGACGACGCCGAAAACCAAAGGCGGCGGGCAGTTGTTTGGCACGGGCCATCTCGGCCCCGAGGCGCGCCGTGCCAAACAGCGTGGCATTTATGGCAGAAGCGGTGGAGAAGAGCGCCGCCAGGCCAATGAGCATAAACCCCGCTTCACCGAGAAAGGGTTTGGCGGCCACGGCCAGGGCATACTCCTGGTAGCGGGCAATCTCCTCCGGCAGCAGGTTCCCCACGGCCACGAGGGAGACCAGCACGTAGATCGCGATGGTGATGCCGATGGACCAGAGAATGCCCCGGGTCAGGTTACGCTCCGGGTTTTCCATCTCGTTGACGGCATTGGGAATCAGCTCAAAGCCCTCGTAGGCGACGAAGATCAGCGCCGCCCCCATTAACACCCCCAGATGGCCGTTGTTGAAGACCGGCAGCACGTAATCAGTTTTGACGAAATAGAGGCCAATGGCAGCGAAAAGAAACAGAATCAAGACCTTAATGGTCACAATCAACAATTCCGCCGTGCCCGTCTCCTTCACGCCGTAGAGATTGACGCCGAGAAAGGCCAGCAGCACCAGCGAAGCCAGCAGGTGGTGCATTGCCTGGTGCTCATCCGTCCCGCCGCCCAGCAGGGCAGAGCCGTACACCCCGAAGGTATAGGCGTAGAGCCCCATGGTGCCGATATAGCCCACCAGCAGCAGCCAGCCGCCGATGCCGGCGATGTTGCCGCGCCCGAACGCCTTCTCCAGGTAGGTAAAGCTGCCACCATCAGAGCGAAACACCAGCCCCAAGCGGGCGTAACTCCAGCCCGTCAGCAGCGCTATCACCCCTCCCAGGGCAAAAGCGATGGGGGCCGCGTGGCCCGCCTGAACGATGGCCAGCCCCAGTACCGAGAAGATACCACCCCCCACCATCGCCCCGACGCCCATGGCAATGACCTGTTTCAGATCCAGCTTGTCAGTACGTTGATTCGCAACAGCGCCCATTCTGGCCAACCACTCCTTGCCGTTTTTGTCTGCCCACCTGCTCCGCGGGGCAGCTCTACATCGAATCGATCCATTCGTGGCCCGAATTGGTGTAGAGCTGCCCCGCACCGTGAGTCAGTATAGTTACGCTTTCGAGGCAAGATGACAGTAACCAGGGTTACACCCGGCACACACAGCTTCATGCTATGAATGGAAGCGTCAGGGCACCCACTCCCGAAGGCGGTCAGGACAGAGCGCCCCCCTCCCCTTGGGAGACGCCAGGGAAGGGGCCGGAGACCCCGCAGCAAGCAGGCGGGGTATGCTGAATAGATCCAGAAATAAAAGAAGTAAAAATGGAATAGAAGAGCAGCGATCGAGGAAAAGGGCGATGAGTATCGAGCTGGTAATAAGTTTGACCGCCGCATTGGCAGGGCTGGCCTATGCCATCTGGTGTGGCCGCTGGGTATTACGGCAAAGCGAGGGGGAAACGGCGCTGCAAGCCCCCTATCTGGCGATTCGAGATGCCGCCGGGGCGTTTATTCGCACGCAGTACCTGACCATCCTCGTCGTTGGCTGCCTGTTGCTCATTCCGCTGCTGCTGATGCCCCACTTCGGCTTTTTAACAGCGCTGGGCTTTGTTGTCGGCGGGCTGTGCTCCGCCACGGCGGGTATTGCAGGCATACGCATATCAGTACAAGCCAACGTGCGCACCACCGCCGCCGCTCACCAGGGCCTGCCGTTGGCACTGCGCATTGCGCTGCGTTCGGGCTCGGTCACCGGCTTTCTCGTCGGCGCCCTGGCGCTGGCCAGCGTTACCGGCTTCTATCTGTTGCTCAGCGCGCTGAACCACGGCGGGCCACTCGATCTTCGCCCTCTGGTGGGCCTCGGTTTCGGGGCCTCGTTGGTCAGTATCTTTGCCCGTTTGGGTGGGGGAATCTTCACCAAGGCGGCCGATGTCGGTGCCGATCTGGTGGGTAAAATCGAACAGGGTATTCCGGAGGATGATCCCCGCAATCCGGCCGTCATCGCCGATAACGTGGGGGACAATGTCGGCGACTGCGCCGGTATGGCGGCAGATGTATTCGAGAGCTACGCCGTGACCCTGATCGCCACCATACTGGTGGCCTCGGTGGCAGCAGGGGGAGATGCTTCCGGCCAGGTCTACCCCCTGGCGCTGGGCGGTGTGGCGCTGCTGGCTGCCATCGTCGGCGTGCATAGCGCAAAATTGCGCCGCAACGGCGACATTTTGAGCACCCTGATGCGTGCGGTACTGCTGACCATGCTGTTGAGCAGCATCGGCTTTTTTGCCGTCAGCCACTGGCTCATGGGGGACTCCACCCTCTACTCCGCCAACGGCCTCTTTGCCAGCGCGCTCACGGGGCTGGCGGTGGGCGTCGGCATGGTGGCCACCACGACCTATTTCACCGGCACCAACCACCGCCCGGTGCAGGATATCGCCCGCGCCTCACGCTCCGGCCACGC
>JALTMR010000433.1:760-2964 GCA_027001525.1 Gammaproteobacteria bacterium | reverse complement strand
GATCGACACCGACACCGGGCTAAAGGCAGCGGGCGGCTGCCAACACCACCGCACCCTGCCCTTTGTGAAGGGCACCGCACCAAGCGACTACGCCCCCTGCGCCGGAGGGCGTGTTGAACGCTCCGTGGGCAACCTCTGGAACAGACTGAAAGGATGGATTCAATGAGAGCCGGCCTGACCTTGATGATCATCACCCTGCTGCTCGGCGGCTGCTCCAGCATGGGACCGACAACAACCGCGCCGGGCAGCGGCCCTGCCCAGGTGCTCCTGCAACAGGCGCAGGCACTGAAACAACAAGGCCAACTGGACAGAGCCATCGCCCTGGCAGAACGCGCCGTGCGTATCGAACCGCGCAATGCCTATGCGTGGTATGAACTGGCGCGGCTGCAACTGGCGGCGGGACATCAGGCAAAAGCTGAGCAGTTTGCCCACCGCTCGAATCAGTTAGCCGGCAACGACCCGCAACTCAGAGAAGCCAACCGACGTTTGATCGAAGCCACCCGCTAAAGGGCGTTCTCGATTACCTGAGTGAGCGTGATTCTGGGGCATTTTCGTGCTGGCAAGGCGCTGTGATTGAGAGCGCCCCCTGGCATCCAGCCAAAGAAGGCACACTAGGAGCCTGTCGGACTTAGGAATAATCTACTGCGCTGATGGGAGAGTGGTTCAAATTTACCCGATTTTTCGTTACATAGCCCCACTATGCGCCTCAAAATCGTGAAAATTTGTACTCGCTCTCCCACCATGCTCGCTACGATTACCTAAGTCCGACAGGCTCCTAGCCTACCTTAAACCGCCCCACCACCTGCTGAAGTTCAGCGGCCAGATGCAGTAGCTCTTCGCTCACGCCGGAGGCCTGACGAGCGCCCGATTCGGTCTGCTCCGCCATGTCACGAATGTTGGTGATGTTACGGTTGATCTCTTCGGTAGTGGCGCTCTGCTCTTCGGCCGCGCTGGCGATCTGGGAGTTTAAGTCGTTAATGGTGGCTACCGCGCCGGAAATAGTGTGCAGGGCTTCGCTCGCTTCACGCGCTTTGTCCACCCCGGCCTGGGCCTGAGACTGCCCCTGCCCCATCGCGGACACGGCTTTGTTGGCCCCCGTTTGCAGGCGGCTGATCATCTGTTCGATCTCTTCGGTGGACTCCTGCGTGCGGCTGGCCAGGGTGCGTACCTCGTCTGCCACAACGGCAAACCCACGCCCCTGCTCGCCGGCGCGCGCCGCTTCAATGGCCGCGTTCAGGGCCAGCAGGTTGGTCTGTTCGGCGATGGTTTTAATCACGTCCAGCACCGAACCGATATTTTCGCTATCACTGGCTACCTCCTGGATAACCTCGTTGGCACCACTTACCGCGCCGGCCAACTGCTCGATGGCGGCCACTGTGTGCTCCACCACCTCACTGCCCTTGCCTGCTTCAGCATTGGCCTGATTGGCCGCTTGCGCCGCATGGCTTGCACCGGTGGCCACTTCCTGGACGGTGGCGGACATTTCATTCATGGCCGTGGCCACCTGATCTGTCTCACCGCGCTGCTGTTCTACGTTTTGTGCACTTTCGCGCGACACGCTTGAGACCTGGTCCGCCGCAGAGCCCAGCTTCGAGGCGACCCCCACGATCTCCCTGATCAGCCCTTCAAACTGCTCAGCCATGGCGTTGAAACCGTGAGCCACGTCACTCATCTCATCCTTGCCGGGCAGTTGGATGCGGGCAGAGATATCCCCACGCCCCATCGCCGCCGTTGCAACGCCCACGCGGCGAATACTGTCGATCACCAGATGGTAGAGTCCGCCCAGCATTGCCACCACCAGCAGTAACACACCGACCACCAGCGCCGCAGAGAGATAGACAGTCTGCATATCGCGATCTATCCGCTCTGCAAGGCTGGCATTGAACTCGGGAATAATGGCGTCATACAGGGCCAGCGCCTCGTTGATAGACGCCGTACCCGCCCCGAACACGGTGGCACTCGGCATGGAGATTTGCTCGACCCCGAGCAGATCCCGAGAGAGCAGGTGTTCAAAACGGCCGATGGATTGTGTTGTGGTATCAATATGCTGCCCAAGCAAATCAGCCAGCTCAGAGCGCACCTTCAGGGCCGTCTCCAGCCCCTCGCTCAGGGCCTTGTTATGCTCTGAGATAAGATACTGCAAGACAGAAAGGCGAACGCGTAGCTGTCCACTCAGTTCCCCTTTGGCGGCCGCACCGGCACCG
>JALTMR010000433.1:0-750 GCA_027001525.1 Gammaproteobacteria bacterium | reverse complement strand
GGTAGAAGCTGTCCAATTCGGGGTCGAGGGTCATCTCGGAGCTGTCGGCCACTTTGGCAATCAGACCCAGCACATTGGAGATCATGGCGGTGTGGGCAGCAAAACTGTCAGCAGCCGCCATGTTCATCGACTCTGTTTTTAATCTGTCCCACTGCTGCTGGATGCCTGCCAGTGCGCCGCCCGTGTCAATCGTCGCCCGCAACCGGGCATCCACCCGACCCAGCTCAGCCAGAGCTGCATCAACGTCACGACGCTTCGCCACAAGGCGATCACGGTAGCTTTTATCGCCATTGAGGTAGGCATTGGTCATCCCCCGATGCTGGGGCATATCGGCAAGCAGGGGTCTGATAGCGGCAATATAGGCCATTCCCTGCTGTTCATGCTTCAGGGAGTTAACCTTCTCCATCTCAATAGAGATCAGCATGCCTGAAAGGATCACCAGCGGCACGAACACCACCACGAAAATCAAAGCAAATTTCGAGGGGTAGCGCATCTTCCCCATCATCCCGGCAACGGGTTTGAACAACCAGTCCATGTCTGCCTCCAGTGCAACAATCTGATTTTTTGCTAATTGCTGCGGAGGCTATCGGCATGAGCCGAAATTGCATTAATCAATCTCTTGTCTGTACTTAATAGGCCGGGAAGAGTAGCCATGGGGGCAGAAAATCTACCCAAAAAAAGCCCGCGCAGAAACGCAGGCCCTGTGGATTGGATCATCGTCGGGGCAGCCACCCCGACGATGATCAAAAG
>JALTMR010000432.1 GCA_027001525.1 Gammaproteobacteria bacterium | reverse complement strand
TCAGGGCCACCTGTTTCTCAATGATCTGCTGGAACTGTTTTGTCACAGCTGACCACCAGACAAAAAGCCCACATCTGAGCAATTCCGACCGCGCTACTTTTCAGCCAGGCGCTATGCCAAAATAGCGCCCTTTCCAACAGCAGCTATCCAAGACAGGTCAGCCATGACAACCACCATCCTCCAAGGTAAATCACTCAGCCAGCACCAGGCAGAAGAGATCGCCAGCCAGCTCGGCGGCACGCTCCACGGTGAACAGGGCTACTACAGCATCACTAGCGCCCAGCCCCCAGAGGCCCAAATAGCAGACCAGTTAAAGCAGCAGTACGAGGTGGACATTAACACCCGACCCGAGGCCTTCGACCCAGGCCAGGTCAAGTTGCTGGTGACCGACATGGACTCAACCCTGATCAGCATTGAGTGCATCGATGAGATTGCCGACTTCATCGGCATCAAGCCGCAGGTTGCCGACATTACCGAAGCCACCATGCGGGGCGAAATTGACTTCGAAACGTCACTGCGACGCCGCATGGCACTGCTCAAGGGGCTGGACCAGAGCGCCCTGGATCAGGTCTACGACGAGCGTCTGCAGCTCAACCCCGGGGCAGAAGAGATGGTGGCCGGGCTTCAGCGCCAGGGCATTAAGGTTGCCCTGGTGTCTGGTGGTTTCACCTACTTCACCGACAAGCTCAAGGCCCGCCTGGGGCTCGACTACACGCTGGCCAACACACTGGCATTTGAGGGGGGGAAACTGACCGGCAGGATCGATGACCAGATCGTTGGCGCGCAGGCCAAGGCGGATTTTTTGCTGCAAAAATGCCGGGAGCTGGGGATCCATCCCTCACAGGCGGTGGCACTGGGTGACGGCGCCAACGACCTGCTTATGATGAAGGAAGCCGGCCTCAGCATCGCCTATCACGCCAAGCCGAAGGTACAAAACGAGGCGGACAGCGCATTAAATTACTGTGGTCTGGAGGGCGTCCTGGGGCTACTGAATTTACCCGCCTGAACCCACCCCCGCAGGCAGCAAAAACTCACCATTTCAAATTCAACTTATTCCAGGGCGAGCCACCGGAACGCCCTGATATTCCTAAAAAACACCCCACCTGCCGCTCTTCTCACCCCCCTTTAGCCACATTTACCAAAACCACCGCTGGCCATCCGTAAATTTGCCCGATAGAATCGTTGACGGGTAAGGACAAAAAAAAGCGCTTTCTAGGAATGAAAAAGCGCTAAGAGAGAATATGGAAAACAATAAAAAAAATGCTTTTGAATCACGCCTGAGAACCGTCTTGGCCGAGCGTAAACAGTACGCTTGGGGCGAATCCATTGGGGCCACCCGAGGCAGTACCAACCGCATGTTCAAGGGAGAGATCCCGGGTTGGGAGATCCTGGTGGCAATCTGCGATATTGAACGCACCAACCTCAACTGGCTCCTTTATGGCATCGGCCAGCCCTTCATCGTTCGGGGCTGCCGTAAACATGAAGAGGTCTGCATCCAGGCACTCGATGAGCTCTACCAGCGTCATGGTGACTGGCGCATCCACTGTATCACCCAGGGAACGCACTACTGCCTGGGGCTGACGCGCCAGGCCCGGCGCATGACGCGAGACAAAGAGGTGGAATATACAGAGGTACAACTCATCACCGATGGCGGCGGGCACCGCCTGCTCAAGCGCGTTGAACAGACGGACCAGACCGTCTATCGCGTCCCCATCCCCAGCGACGACTTCGAGCGTCTGGCGCAGGGGAAAATCGGCAATATCGAACTGCTGGAGACCATCAATCGCAGCGCCACCAAGGCCAGCCGAACACTGGTTCCCGCTCCCCCGCCCATCGAACCTGCCTCGCCTTCCCCCAGAAAAGACCCTATCAGCTATAACCTGGCCCGCTTGAAACAGGGCAAATACCGGGCTGTAGAGTCAATGATCAGGGAGATGCTGCAACAGCAAGGGGATCGCTGGGAAGAGCTTTCCTGAAAGTTCGACAGCCCATCGGCGGCAAAAAAGGCCAGACCTCGATCTGGCCTTTTTCATGGGAGCATCGACAGTATTAACCCGGCCACAATATGGATCGTATTCAGCACCGCTCGAAGAGCAGATCCCAGATGCCGTGCCCCAGCCGCTGGCCACGTTTCTCAAATTTGGTGATGGGGCGATAATCAGGGCGAGGCGCATACGCCCCCTCCCCCTCAATATTGCGAAAACCATCAGCCGCACTCAACTCTCTCATCATCTGCTGGGCATACTCTTCCCAGTCGGTAGCCATGTGCAATACGCCACCGGGCTTGAGTTTGGTGCGAAGCAGCGCCACAAAACCGGCCTGAATCAAGCGCCGTTTATTGTGGCGTCGCTTGTGCCAGGGGTCGGGGAAAAAAATCAACACACGATCGAGGCTCTCCGCCGCGATGCGCTGGTTGAGAATCTCAACCGCATCATGGCAAAACAGGCGCACATTACTGCTCCCCTGTTCGCCTAATTTAGCCAACAGGCGTCCCACACCGGGGCGGTGCACTTCAATGCCGATATAGTCGTTACCGGGCTGGTTCAGCGCCATCTCCGCCAGCGCATCGCCCATGCCAAAACCGATTTCGAGAATTTTCGGGGCCGCGCGGCCAAACACCTCTTCCAGATCCAGCAGACTATCACCGGGCTCCAGGCCATACTGCGGCCAAAATTCATCGATGGCCCGCTGCTGCCCCTCTGTCAGGCGGCCGGTACGACGGACAAAACTTCGAATTCGACGCCTGGGCTTATCACTATCGGTCATGGAGAGCTAACCCGCGCTATCAGAAAAAAGTACCATCGATGGGCGAGGAAGCACTGGCATAACGCTTCTTCGGCATCCGCCCCGCGTGGTAGGCCTGACGCCCGGCTATCACGGCGTGCTTCATCGCTTCGGCCATAATCACCGGCTTTTGGGCACAGGCGATGGCCATGTTCATCAATACCCCGTCACACCCCAGCTCCATAGCCTGC
>JALTMR010000431.1 GCA_027001525.1 Gammaproteobacteria bacterium | reverse complement strand
AATTCTTGATGTGGCAGATTGAATCCCAAGTTCGTTACATCCAGGCGCAAATTTTGGCAATAGCGGGGCTATTGCCAAAATTTGCAACGCCGATGTGGCGGATTTGGGGTTTGATATGCGCCTCCATGAATTAATAGAGGTGCCCTTAAGG
Source organism: Gammaproteobacteria bacterium (assembly GCA_027001525.1). Classification (GTDB taxonomy): domain Bacteria; phylum Pseudomonadota; class Gammaproteobacteria; order Tenderiales; family Tenderiaceae; genus JALTMR01. Next base: position 2,825 of record JALTMR010000431.1, on the reverse strand, counting down.
CGGGAGTCCCGAGCCGGGATCTGCCAGGCGCCTCGTCGGCGACACTGTGCGGGTGCCGGCCGGGGTGAATCGATGCACGACTGGCTCAAGCCCTTTCCGAGCTTAATTCTCTCCCCTTATCGGTGGTAAACTTGCCCCCAATTTGAACCACAGCAAGTATTGAGAGAGGCATATGGCGGGACACAGCAAATGGGCCAATATCCGTCACCGCAAGGGTGCTCAGGACGCCAAGCGGGGGAAGATTTTCACCAAGCTGATTCGTGAGATTACTGTGGCGGCAAGAATCAGCGGTGACCCCGATTCCAACCCGCGCCTGCGTGCCGCCATCGACAAGGCGCTGGGTGCCAATATGACCAAAGACACCATCGAACGCGCCGTTAAGCGGGGTGCCGGTGGTGCGGACGGTGATCATTACGACGAAATTCGCTATGAGGGATACGGGCCCGCCGGCGTGGCGGTGATGGTGGATTGCATGACAGATAACCGGAATCGTACGGTGTCGGAGGTGCGGCACGCCTTCTCCAAACGAGGGGGAAATCTGGGGACGGACGGTTCGGTGGCCTACCTTTTTACCAAACAGGGAATACTCAGCTACGCCGCTGGCACTGATGAAGAGAAGGTGCTGGAGGTTGCGCTGGAGGCCGGTGCCGAGGATGTGATCAGCCACGACGATGGCAGCATGGATGTGGTGACGGCCCCCGAGGCTTTTGTTGATGTAAAAGAGGCCATGGCGGCGGCCGGGCTGGAGCCCGAAAATGCCGACATCACCATGACCCCCAGTACCTCGGTAGCGCTGGGGCTGGACGACGCGGAGAAGGTGATGGGGTTGGTCGATATGCTGGAAGATCTTGATGATGTCCAGAATGTATACACCAATATGGAGATTTCGCCAGAGGTCATGGCGCAGCTCTGATGGGTCTGCGAATTCTTGGGATTGACCCCGGTTCGCGCATCACCGGCTTCGGCGTGGTGGAGGTCAGTGGCGGCAAGGCCAGATACATCACCAGTGGTTGCCTGCGGGTGGGGGGCGAAGGTAGCTTGCCGCTGCGCCTGAAGGCAATATTCGAAGGGATAAGCGAGGTGGTGACCGAGTTCTCCCCGCAGGAGATGGCGATTGAGCAGGTCTTTGTCCGCCACAACATCGATTCTGCCCTCAAGCTGGGGCAGGCGCGGGGGGCGGCGATCTGCGCTGCTACCTATTTGGGGCTGGAGGTGTTTGAATACACGCCGACCCGTATTAAACAGGCCGTGGTTGGCCGTGGCCACGCCTCCAAGGATCAAGTGCAATTCATGATGAAGACTCTCTTGCAGCTCTCTGCCACACCGCAGGAAGATGCCGCTGATGCGTTGGCCTGCGCGCTGTGTCACTTCAACTCCCGTGACACCCTGGGGCTGATCAGGAAGGCGATGTCATGATCGGGCGTCTGCACGGCATATTGATTAGCAAACAGGCCCCGGCGCTGATGGTGGATGTGGGCGGGGTCGGCTATGAGCTGGAAGCCCCCATGAGCACGTTTTACGATCTGCCCGAACTGGGCCAGAGCGTTACGCTGCATACCCACCTGGTGGTGCGCGAGGATGCCCAGCTCCTTTATGGTTTCTACCGCGAGGCGGATCGGAGCCTGTTTCGTACCCTGATCAAAGTCAATGGGGTGGGGCCGAAGCTGGCGCTGACTATTCTCTCCGGCATGGCGGCGGATGCGCTGGTGCAGTGCGTGGCGGATAACGACATTCCCGCCCTGGTGCGTTTGCCCGGTATCGGCAAGAAGACCGCGGAGCGACTGTTGATCGAGTTGCGCGACCGCATCGGCGATGTCGATGTGGGAGGGAGTACGGGACTGCCGGCCGCCGAGCTGGCAAGGGCCAAGGCGGTGATCGCCAACCACCCGGTCAATGATGCCGTCAGTGCGCTGGTGGCGCTGGGTTATAAGCCGCAGGAGGCGACGTGCATGGTGAAGGCGGTGGAGAGTGACGACCTGGCCAGCGAAGAGATTATTCGTCAGGCGCTTAAAGCTGCGGCCACGAGGTAGGTGATGATAGAGACAGACCGCCTGATTACCGCCTCTGCCGGCACGGAAGAAGAGGCTATCGACCGCGCCATTCGCCCCAAAACGTTGCTGGACTATGTGGGCCAGCCCAAGGTGTGCGAGCAGATGGCTGTCTTTATCGAGGCGGCGCGCAATCGCAAAGAGGCGCTGGACCACACACTGATTTTCGGCCCTCCCGGTCTGGGCAAGACCACTCTGGCCAATATCATTGCCAACGAGATGGGGGTGGGGATGAAACACACCTCCGGCCCGGTGTTGGAGCGCCCTGGTGATCTGGCGGCGCTGCTCACCAATCTCGACCCCCATGATGTGCTCTTTGTGGATGAGATCCACCGCTTGAGCCCGGTGGTGGAGGAGGTGCTCTATCCGGCGATGGAGGACTACCAGCTCGATATCATGATCGGCGAAGGGCCCGCCGCGCGTTCCATCAAACTGGATCTGCCTCCGTTTACGCTGGTGGGGGCAACAACGCGGGCGGGCTCACTGACCTCGCCCCTGCGTGATCGCTTCGGTATTGTGCAGCGGCTGGAGTTCTACAGCGTGGAGGATTTACGTTCCATCGTGGCCCGGGCCGGGGGGATACTCAACGTGGCCATCGAGCCCAGTGGTGCTCACGAGATCGCCCGCCGCGCCCGTGGCACTCCGCGTATTGCCAACCGCCTGCTGCGCCGGGTGCGTGACTATGCCGAGGTGAAGGGCGATGGTCGTATCAGCGATGACCTTGCCTCCCGCGCGCTCGATCTGCTCGATGTCGACAGCCACGGTTTCGATATGATG
>JALTMR010000430.1 GCA_027001525.1 Gammaproteobacteria bacterium | reverse complement strand
CCGAGGCGGAATGCCACAGGCTCGCCCGAAGGATTGGTCTGTCAGCCCCCACGGCTGTGTTGCACTTCTTGTGGAGGGAACAACCATTCCCTGCGAAGCGCGCCTTGCCGTGGGAGCTGACAGACCAACTGACCTGACAATATCAAAGTGGTTGATGTATCAGCGCAGCTGGATGAGCGCCGGCGCGGCGCTGGGGGTGATAGTCGGATATTTGTGGCCGTTTCATTGTTTCGCCGCCGCTAACCAGATAAAATGGGTCGGATTTCTTTACGGAGCCTGCGATTTCTCGCGGGCTTCTACCATTTAGGCTTACCTTTGGAGACACTTTTCGATGGCCGTTGAACGTACCCTTTCCATCATTAAACCAGACGCTGTTGCTAAAAACGTAATCGGTGAGATCTACTCTCGCTTCGAAAAGGCGGGTCTGAAAATCATCGCGGCCAGAATGGCTCAGTTGACCCGTGAAGAGGCAGAAGGCTTCTACGCAGTTCACAAAGAGCGCCCTTTCTTTAACGATCTGGTGGCCTTCATGATCTCCGGCCCGGTGATGATTCAGGCGCTGGAAGGCGAAAATGCCATCGCCACCAACCGCGCGCTGATGGGGGCGACCAACCCTAAAGAAGCGGAAGCCGGTACGATCCGCGCTGATTTCGCCGATTCTATCGACGCTAACGCCGTTCACGGTTCTGATGCGCCTGAGACGGCGGCGGTAGAGATCGCCTATTTCTTCTCAGACGATCAGATCTGCTCTCGCTAACGGGACACCCGCCTTGCAGGAACAAACTAAAGTCAATTTGCTCGGTTTAGACCGGCAGGGCATGGAAGCCTTCTTCACCAATATGGGGGAGAAGGCTTTTCGCGCTTCTCAGCTGCTGAAATGGATCCACCAGTTTGGGGTGGATGATTTCGATGAGATGAGCAACATGAGCAAGGCCTTGCGTGAACGGCTGAAACAGGTGGCCGAGATACGTGCGCCCGAAGTGGTGCTGGATCAAGGCTCGAAGGACGGCACTCACAAGTGGGTGTTGCGCATGGATCGCGGCAACAATATCGAAACGGTTTTTATTCCTGATGGTGAGCGCGGCACGTTGTGTGTCTCATCCCAGGTGGGTTGTGCGCTGGCGTGTTCTTTCTGTTCCACGGCGCAGCAGGGTTTTAATCGCAATCTGTCGGCGGCGGAAATTGTCGGCCAGTTGCGGGCGGCCTACCAGTATTTCGGCACCGTGCATCGTGATGAACGCAGGATTACCAATGTGGTCCTGATGGGGATGGGCGAGCCGCTGTTGAATTTCGATGAAGTGGTCGCTGCCATGAATATCATGATGGACGACGACTCCTATGGCCTGTCCAAACGTCGGGTGACGTTGAGCACCTCCGGGGTGGTGCCGGCAATGGATCGTTTAGCCGAGGTGACCGATGTGAGTCTGGCGGTGTCGCTACATGCTCCCGATGATGCCTTGCGAGACGAACTGGTGCCGCTGAACAAGAAATATCCTATTCAGGAGCTACTGGCCGCTTGCAAACGCTACGCATTGGCGGGCAACGGCAAGAAAAAAATTACATTTGAATATGTCATGCTGGACGGTGTGAATGATTCACCTGCGCAGGCGCGCCAGCTGGCAAAGATTCTCAAGGGGGTGCCCGCCAAGGTGAATCTGATTCCCTTTAACCCCTTCCCTCAGTCAGATTACAAGCGCTCTTCAAAAGCGGCGATTACCCGTTTCTGGGAGATTCTGATGGCGGCGGGCATTACGACGGTGACACGCCGTACCCGGGGCGATGATATCGACGCGGCTTGCGGTCAGTTGGTGGGCAAGGTGACGGACAAAACCAAACGCACGGGACGTGTGTCGGCGCTGGAACAGAAGGTTGTCATTCCTCAAGGTGGTCTGATAGGAAGAATGGAATCATGAAGCAGTTAGGTGTTGTCACTTTAATTTTTCTGGCGTTGTTGTTTCAGGGGTGTGCCCAGACTGGTGGCGTGGATGGCAAAAAGGTGGATGTCAATAAAGCCTCCAGGCTCTACACCGATCTTGGTTTGGGCTACATGCAGCAGGGTGAGATTGAAAGGGCCATGAGCAAACTCAAGCGTGCCCTGGAGCTGAAGCCTGATAATGCCAACGCCCACCATTACCTGGCGGAGGCCTACCGGCAGTTGGGGGATGATGAACTTGCTGAACAGCACTACCAGCGTGCGATCAAGCTTGCCCCGAAAGATGCGGGGGCACTGAATAACTACGGTGCATTTTTGTGTGGTCAGTCCCGTTTTGAGGACGCCGAGAAGTATTTCCTCAAGGCCGCCGCCCTCCCTCGTTACCGCACGCCCGAGCGCTCCTACGAAAATATCGCCATGTGTGCCATGCGAGTAAAAAATACCGACAAGGCCAAGGAGTATTTTCGCAAGGCACTGGCCATTTTGCCGAACCTGCCCAAGTCGCTTTACAACATGGCGTTGCTCAACTACAACAGCGGCGAGTTTCTTCGGGCCCGTGCTTTTTTGCAGCGTCTTCACGATAGCCGCGGCATGAGTGATCAGGCCATCAAGTTGGGAATTAAAATTGAAACGGCGCTGGGTGATACGGCAGCGGCGGCGCGTTATCGTCAGTTGCTGGAAGAGCGGGCCGGGTCGGGAAAAAATGAGGAACGCCCTGCGGGGGCTCAGTGATGGATAAAGAGCAGATCGAACAGGAGAGCGGCCCTGTAGCGCCGCCGCTGCAGTGGGGCAAAAAGCTGCGTGAGGTGCGCGAAGAGCGTCGCGTTTCGCTGCGAGAGATTGCCACGGAACTGCATCTCGATGTTGCCATTCTGGAGGCGCTGGAGAGTGAGGATCTGGACAAACTGCCTGGAGCCTCTTTCGTAAAGGGCTATCTGCGCAGCTACGCCCGTTTGCTCGATCTGCCTGCAGATGAACTGGTGCAGGCCTATGACTGCGCTCACGGTGACGATGCGCCCTGCCTGCACCGTATCGGTAAGGTACAGCAGATGACTTCCAAAGATGCC
>JALTMR010000429.1 GCA_027001525.1 Gammaproteobacteria bacterium | reverse complement strand
GCCCAAAGGGTGCCTGGAAAACACCGACCTGATTCAGATCAACGTCAATAACGGCGATATTCTTCACCGCTACCACGAAACGGCCAAACCCTCAGCGGAGAGCAGCATCCACCAAGTTATCTACCGGCTCTTTCCTCAGGCCAACGCCTGCCTACACGTTCACAGCATCGATGCCTGCATCGCCACCCGCCGCGTTGCCGCCAACGCTCACTCGCTCTACCTGCCTCAACTGGAGATGATTAAAGGACTCGGCATCTGGGAACAAGACCCCCACGTCGCGCTGCCACTATTCGACAATCTGGCCGACGTTCCTGCCATTGCCCGAGAGATCGACAAGCGCTTCGGAGCCCAGCCTCCCGCCATTCCAGCCCTGATGATCCGCGACCACGGCATCACCGTCTGGGGTAAAGACCTGCAACAGGCCTACAACCGGATCGAGATTATGGAGTTCATCCTAAGCTACCTGGCCCGTCTACCGGCCTGACCGGCCGGCCATAACCTAGCTTTTGCCGCAGGGGGCCGTGGTCGGGACGCCCAGTTTCGTCAGAATGGTATCCATCAAACACCAATTACTGATGCCGCTTTGAAAAAGATTGGCACCTACAAACACGGTAAACCACAACCAATTGCTGGACTGATAAACAGGGCTCGCTTCCACCCCTAACGCCAGGGAGAGCAGGATAAAGAAGCCGGCCACTATGCGAACGATACGATTTACTGTCATGAGAAAAGCTCCGTAGTATGGCTGATAATTGAAACCTATATTAGCTGTTACTAATATAAAGTCAAGCCTCTCTCCCTCCTCGCATACGGCCCCACTTTTGACACCTGTCAACTGACCAAAAAATGAACCATCAATGAATTTTTAATGAACACAAGCTGAACAAATAGCCTCCTGAATATTCTTGACAGCTTTACACAGGCATGGCATAACCTTTGTCAGAGCAGCTGTGTAGGGATGAGGGGGGTCTTAACCCGGCACAGCAGAATGCTCCAATAGTTTGACGCTTTCTCAACTCTCCTGAATATCAAAGACTATCCGGGAACACTGAAACTCAGGCGTTAGAGCTATTCCACACCAAAGGATATAGAGGAGACAATGGTATGAAACTACGTTGGTTGGGGGTTCCTGCTACAGCAGCAGTACTTGTACTTGGAATGAATCAGGCAAGCGCTTCCGAGCTGGATCTGGCGAAAAAGAGTGGCTGTATGGCTTGTCACTCGATCGAGAAAAAAGTTGTTGGGCCGGCCTGGAAGGATGTAGCAGCAAAATACAAAGGTAATGCCGGTGCCCGTGATGCACTGATAACCAAAGTGAAAAAGGGGGGTAAAGGCGCGTGGACGGATGTGACTGGCGGCGTTCCCATGCCTCCCTACTCACCGCGTGTTGCCGACGCTGATATCGAGACACTGGTGGACTTTATCCTCCACCTCTAGCGTCTACAGCGCAACACCAGTAAAAAGCCAACTCCTTGGAGTTGGCTTTTTTATGTCCAGCCCATGCTAAAATCAGCCGACCTGAAACGCCCCCCCCTGCGAGAAGCTTGCCGTGACCCAACCACAGACCATTCCTGTCGTACTTACCTTTTCCGGTCACGACCCCTGTGGTGGCGCGGGCATTCAGGCGGATATTGAGTCCCTGGCCAGCATGGGCTGCCACTGCGCACCTGTCGTGACCGCGCTAACCGTCCAGAATACCGAGGGGGTCATTCGTTACCAGAGCACCGCCCCCGGTCTGGTCATCGAACAGGCCAGAGCCGTGCTGGAGGACATGCCCGTCAGCGCCATCAAAATCGGTATGATTGGCAGCGCTGAAAATGTCAGCTGCATCCACACCCTTCTGACCGACTACCCGGATATCCCCGTCGTGCTCGACCCCGTCCTCGCCGGCGGTGAGGGGGAAACACTTTCCAACGCTGCGGTGATCGATGCCATCGCCTCACTGCTGATTCCCCTCACCACCCTGCTGACACCTAACAGCGAAGAGGCCCGCACACTGGCCCCTAACGCAGATAATCTCGACGCTTGCGCCCAGGAGCTACTGGAGATGGGCAGCGAGTTTGTTCTCATTACCGGCGCCCACGAACGCACCCCCGAGGTGGAAAATCGCCTCTATGGCCAGCGCCGCCACCTCGAAACCTTTCACTGGCAACGCCTTCCCGACAGCTATCACGGCAGTGGCTGTACTTTGGCCGCGGCCATTGCCGGCCTGCTCGCCCACGGGCTGGAGCCTTTCGCTGCGGCCCATGAAGCGCAGGAGTACGCCTGGGAAACGCTGCAACACAGCTACCGCCTTGGCATGGGGCAAGCCCTGCCCAACCGCTTTTTTTGGGCCCGGGGGGAAGAGGATTAACGCCTTGCAGCAGTCGCTTCACGGCCTCTATGCCATCACCGGCACGCCCCTAGCCACCCAGCAGCTGGTGGCACAGGTCAGTAGCGCCATCGAAGGGGGAGCCCGCACCGTCCAGTACCGGGATAAATCCGGCGACCAGAAACGGCGCAGAGAGCAGGCCGGGGCACTGAGAGCATTGTGCCGGCAACGAGGCACCCTCCTCATCATCAACGACGATATTGAACTGGCTCTAGCGGTTGAGGCCGATGGCGTTCATCTCGGCAAAGACGATGGCAGCCTCGCCCAGGCCCGCCAGCAACTGGGCAATCGCATCATCGGCGTCTCTTGCTACAATGACTGGTCCCGCGCCGAGGCAGCTCAAACCGCGGGGGCTGATTACGTCGCCTTCGGGGCATTTTTCCCCTCCAGCACCAAACCTGATGCCCCCCGGGCCACGGTTGACCTGCTTGAAAAAGCCCGTGCTGAATTGACCATTCCCTGCGTTGCCATCGGCGGCATCACGCCGGCCAACGGCGGCCCGCTGGTGCAGGCCGGAGCCAATATGCTGGCAGTGGTCGACGGAATATTTGGCCAGGACGACATCGCCCGGGCCGCTCGGCGGTATGCAGAACTATTCAACGAATAAACGACCTAACACGCACCACAGACAAGG
>JALTMR010000428.1 GCA_027001525.1 Gammaproteobacteria bacterium | reverse complement strand
ACTGACCCAAAAGTGGGACTACGACGCCTCGCGCCAGGCCTCCATAGACAACCCCCTGCTGACCTGGGTCAACGTCTACTACGAAACGCCCATCACCTTCAGCGGCAAACTGCAGACCACCGTGCGCCCCTACGTGGAGACGGATCCGACCACCGGCGCCCGCACCATCGACTGGGCCACCCCCTCCACCCTGGTGCTGGAGGGCAGCGCCAGCGACACCAGCGGAGCCCAGGTCGAGACCCGCCTGTCGGCCAACTTTACCAACGCCGACACCTTTCGCCCCGTCAGTAACAGCCAGATCGAAAGCGCCGACAACTGGCTCAGCGGCAACTTCGGCCTGACCTTCTCGACACAATTTAACGAATTGCCGCTCACCACCGTCAGCGTCACCGGCACCCGCACCGGCTACCAGGCCGGCGACATAGAGACCACCATCGAGGCGCAGAACCAGAAACTCACCCTCGCCACCCGCGGCGATGCCGCGCAAGACACCATCCGCCACACCGTCACCATCACCAATCAGGACGGCGCCGTATTGACCTACGACCCGGCCACCCGTGGCGTCAGTGGCGTACTGAACTACAACGGCAAGAGTTACGGCACGCTCTACAGAACGCAAAGCGGGTATCTGAAGATTGAATACATCGATGGCACATTCGAGATTCTCTAATGACCCAACCCCATTGCCGCCCACAGCCACAGCCCGGAATACAGGCCATGAATGAACCAACCATAAGCATCAAGCTGGGGCTTGTCGCACTGGCCACCAGCATCGTCGTCGGCTGCAGTGGCAGTAACGCCAACAATTCGCAGCCCGGCAGCAATGTCAGCTACACCAATATCGAGGTCAACGGCGTCGCCGCCAAAGGCATCATCAGGCAGGGCATCATCAGCGCCAGCGAACTGAACTCTGCAGGACAAAGTATCGCCACCGTCGGCACAGCGGAAACGGACGCATCAGGCCACTACACGCTATCCCTGAGCAACTACCGCGGCGGCCCGCTGAAGCTGACACTCACCACCGGCCCCGACACCACCATGAAATGCGATGTGGTCAGCGGTTGCGGGACTCGCCTGGATGACCGGATTGAGGATGACAACAACAGCATCGATTTCGGCGAATGGTATCGCCCCACAGATTTCTCCCTGACAGCCCTGCTGGCCCGGGCCAATGCCAACGAGACCATCGCCGTCAATCTCACACCGTTCACACACATGGCCGCCCAGCGTGTCTACGCGCTGGGCCGGGTCGATGCGGCCACGGTGGCCAACACCAACTCGGAGGTCTCCAACCTGCTGGGCGGCATCGATATTCTCAACACCGCCCCCCTCGACATCACCGACGCCAGCCAGGCTAACGGTGCCGCCCCCGGCCGCGTCACCTACGCCGCGTTTTGCGCCGCCATCGCCAACCTTGCCGACCGCAATGCAGACCAGCTGCCCGATATCGGCGCGGCGCTGGCCACGCTGTCTCACTCCTTCAGCAACGGCGTTTTTCCCGCCGATGACAGCGCCTCGAGCCAGGATGCCAGCCTCTTTTCACTGCAGGAGATTCTCGATGCCAGCAGCCGCGTATTCAACGCAGCAGGCATGACGGACATCACTGGCGTCAGCGCTACGCTGGCCGCAAGGATCAGCACCGCCACCGACAGTGACGGCGATAGCGTGACCGAGATCGACCCGGCCCCCAGCAGCGCCGCCGCCGACACCAACCTGGCCAAAGTAAAGATATTGATGGCCGACATTCGCACCTGGGGCTCCGTCATCGACAGCCAGGTGGCCCTGCCCGGCAACGCCTTTCGCCAGCAGATTGAGTTGTCGTTCAAAGCCGCAGAGGTGATCAACGAGCTCTATATCGCTGAACTGCTCTACCTCACCGCCAAGGCGATCAAGCACTACCACACCACAGACAACAAACTGCCCAGCTATCGTGACTTTGGCGTCACCAGCGCCCGCTGGCCCTACGGGTTTAGTCGCGGCACCATCACCAACCCGTCAGCAGGCGTCTACACCCTCACCGGCGCGGCCGTGGAGCCGGTCATTTCGGGCAACGACTACCTGACGCTGGACATCACCGTGCAAAGCCCCATCGACAACGAAATCGGTAACCGCTTCACCTACGGCATCACCAGCGCCACCATCAGCGGCCCCTACGCCGACGCCACCATCAACAAGGGCTACATCACCCTCAACCTGAACGAGGACTACACCACCAACCTCCAGGCAGACCCAGCCACCATCGAGACGGCGCTCATCGATATTACCGACAGCATCGAGGTCGATTTCGACCTCTCCCTGACCCAGAAGTGGGATCTGTACAACTCCGCCATCACCACCATTGGCGGCTCAGCAGAGGAGCCGACCCAGCTCTTCTACGATGACCCCATCACCTTTGCCGGCACGTTTGCCGCCACGCTCTACCCGGTGGTGGAGAACAGTCCGGCTGAAATCACCTGGCTTGCCCCCGGCACCGTTGCCATCAGCGGCCGCATCAGCAACACCAGCGGCGACAGCGTGGCCGCCAGCCTGGCGGCAAATATCGGCAACGCAGAGCTGTTCATCCCCGTCAGCGCCACCCAGCTGGAGGGGCCCGACAACTGGCTTCAGGTCGATGCCGGCCCCGACGCCAACAACCCCAATCTGGGGCTCACCTTCTCCGTACAGCTGGAGGAACTGCCCGAGGCCACCGTCAACATCACGGCCGAACGTAGCGGCTTTGAGTCCGGCAACGTCGTCCTGACCATCGCCTTCGATGATCGTCACCTGAAAATTACCTCATCTGGCGATGCGGCCGCAGATAACGTCACCAGCGAAGTCGTCATCACCAATCAGGACGGCGCCAAGCTCACGCTGACCACCGATGCCACGCAGACTTTTGGCACCTTCACCTACAACGGCAACGAGTACGGCACAATCGAAGAGACGGCCAGCGGTTACCTGAAAATCACCTACATCGACAATACCTTTGAGATTTTCTAAACGCCGAACGGCCCGCCCCCTCGCCCTGCTCTCCTCGCTCC
>JALTMR010000427.1 GCA_027001525.1 Gammaproteobacteria bacterium | reverse complement strand
CTGGCATTAAAAGCCAACTGGGCTTCGCGAATTTCAACGTTGCCATAAAGCGTTAACTCACCGCCCGGCGCAATCTTCTTATCGCTGTTCCACAAAGCGGCACCGACAATCAGCAACACCAGCGGAACAACACCCCAGAGCACCTTTCTTTTCAGCATAACCACCACTCCCCTTGGACCCAACATCGCAACAGACGCCAGCCTAGCACCTAACCTGACTCACAGGTGTAACTCAGGTTACACAGCCATCCTTGGTTAGCGCTGACGTGACGGTCTATCTTTCCTCGAATCAAAGCCACCGCCTTACTCGCTGTTTGTAGGTTTCATATTTCTGGCCAAAAAGTTCACCCAGTGCACGTTCCTCGGGGACGATATGGAGCCGGTCTGTCAGAACGATGTACAAGGCGATGAGCCCCAGGTTTACCCAGCTGCCGACAAACACTGCACAGGCCACTAGCCAGAGAACAAATCCGACATACATGGGGTTTCTGGACAGTCGATAGACACTGGTGGTGACCAGTTGGGTCGACTTGTGGGGAGTGAGTGGATTGACGGTGGTCTTTGCGCGTCGAAACGAGCGCCCTCCCAGCGCGACCATTATCACCCCGGACACAAAAATCAGCGCCGACACCAGCGCCTGAGAGCCAAAACTGTATCGGTAGGGATCCAGGTACTCGCCCACCCCGTACATGGCCCCCATAAATAAAAGGGCAACTAACATGGGCAGCTTAAACAACTTAACTACCCAACCAGACTTGCTCATTTGAACCATTTATTACACCCATCCATCGTCGATATTTCAGTAAGCCAAATTTCAGTAAACCAGAGGGCGCTGGCAGACCCCAATCAACCCACCCAAATCAATCCAGATACGCCCAGTTAACGGTCCAAAGGGGATTGGCGGTAAAACAGGGTCAATTGCTCGTAAAGCGCGGGGTAGTGGTGGTTTAGCGTCTGCGGATCGGCAAAGAAGTATTCGCTGACCACAGCAAAAAACTCCGCCGGCGCGGTGGCTGCGTAGGGATTGATTGGCGGTGGGTGGTGATGAGACAGGCGCTGTTTGAGACTTTCGAAAGCGTGGCCAAACACCTCGCTCCAGCGCTGACGATCCATCTCCGGATGCAGGGGTGGCATGCCATTGGCGCTGCCGTTGAGCATGTCCAGCTTATGCGCTAATTCGTGGATGACGACGTTACGGCCGGCATGGGCGTGGGTCAGATCATCAGCATCCTCCTCCCAGGCAAAGATCACCGGCCCCTGCAACCAGGACTCCCCGCTCAAGGCCTGTTCTTCCTGTGAAACCAGCCCTGCCTCATCCTGCCTGTCTCGGGTCACTCGAAACGCCGCGGGATAGATCACGACCTCAACCCAGCCATCGTAATACTCTATCCCCAGCTCCAGAATGGGCAGACAAGCCTGCGCCGCCACCGTGACGGCCATCTCGGTGGAGAGCGTCAGCCCCTGTACACCAGCGAGTGTTTTGCGATGGAGAAACAGGGTTGCCAATTCGCGCAAACGGGCCCGCTCCACGGAAGAGAGCCCCTGAAAGATCGGGTAGTCGTGCAGCACGGCCTCCCAAATTTCAAACGCTATGGGGTGGTGGCTAAGGGTGTAGCGAATACGCTGATGTTCGAGCCATTTAATCACGTTAACGGATACACCTCTTGTGGCGATGCCAGCTTAACAAGCTGCTTAACTGGGCCGGTTGTTACGCCTGGTGAAACACACGATTGGAAACCCCACGCTCCGGAGCACCCGCCCCAAGGAGGCGGGGTAGGCTGGATTACAGGTGGGACTGAGCCCAGCGCACGATATCCGCCGCGCCCATGGCACCCGCCTGGCGCGCCACCTCCTGGCCACCACGAAACAGGGCCATTGTCGGGATGCTGCGAATGCCAAACTGGGCCCCCAGTTGTTGTTCCGCTTCGGTATTGACTTTGGCCAGGCGAAGCTGCGGCTCCAGTTGGGCGGCCGCCTGCTGAAAGGCCGGGGCCATCATTTTGCAGGGCCCGCACCAGGGCGCCCAGAAATCAACCAGCACGGGAATATCGTTGCGATTGATATGGCTGGCAAAGGTGGCTGTCGTTAGCTCTACCGGTTCGGCCGAAAAAAGCGCCTGATGACATTTACCGCACTTGGGGCCATCGGCTAAACGGCCAGGGGGAATACGATTGACAGCGGTGCAATGGGGGCAGACGATGTGTAGCGCATCACTCATGAGATCTGTTCTCCTTTATTAAACTGATGGGGGACAGGCACGAAGCTCTTACCAATACCACCCTACTCACTGTTGCCCGGTTCCAGCGCCGCTATTCGCGCGCGCAGGGTGTCGATCTCTTCCAGCAGCTCCAGCGCCAAGGCTGCCCCCGCCATATTGACCCCCAGATCTCTCTGCAGCCGTTGCACGGTTCGGGCACGATAGACGCTGGTGCCACTAAAGCGGCAGTGACTTTCACCAGCCAGCGGTTCGAGAATCCCCTCCGCCACCAGGGCCATCAGCCACTCGGCATCCACGCAACAGGCCTGACTCAATTCGGCCAGTGACAGTTGCCCCTCTTCCTCGATGACGTAACCGCTAAAGACATAGGATTTGACGCTCATTTAGACCCCCAATCCGGCGCGTGGATTGAACGCCAGTTTCTCTTCCATCTGTTTATAAAACACCTTGGCCTCTTCGCTGTCTGCAGCGGGCAGCACCACCTGCAGCACCGCATAGAGATCACCCGCTGGCTGGCCCGGAATACCTCGCCCTTTGAGGCGCATCTTGTTACCCGATTTGGAACCCGGCGGTATCTTCAGCTCCACCGTTCCACCGGGTGTAGGCGCCTTGACCGTGGCCCCCAACGCCGCTTCCCAGGGCGCAATGGGCAGATCCAAATAGACATCCCGCCCTTCAACGCGATAGAACGGATGCGGTCTGAATTCAATTTCGAGATAGAGATCCCCCGCCTTGCCCTGGCCGATACCCGCGCCGCCCTGACCCGCCAGACGAATATGCTGGCCCTGGTGCACACCCTTGGGAATCCGGACATTGAGCGTACGA
>JALTMR010000426.1 GCA_027001525.1 Gammaproteobacteria bacterium | reverse complement strand
GCGGGCGCACCTTGAGAGCCTCATTCCGGCCTCCTACGGCAAGCTGGCCGAGTTGGCCCGTCGTTTTCGGGAGCCGGTGAAGCAGCGCTTTGCCACCATCTCGCAGCGCCGGCGCTTCTGGGAGCGTATGTTGCACGGTCAGGTGGCCGAGATGGTGGTCAGCGGTCGTGAAGAGACGGCGGAGGCGGCGCTGCGTCAGGCGCTGGAGTCGACCGAGGCGCATCAGGTCAGTCGCGGTGAAGTCTACCTGGTGGGTGCCGGGCCGGGTGATCCGGATCTGTTGACCTTCCGCGCCCTGCGTCTGATGCAACAGGCTGATGTGGTGCTCTACGATCGCCTGGTATCACCGCAGATTCTCGATCTCGTTCGCCGTGAAGCGGAGCGTATCTATGTCGGCAAAAAGCGCGACTACCACGCTGTGCGGCAGGAGGATATCAATCAGTTGCTGATCGATCTGGCCAAACAGGGCAAGCAGGTATTGCGTCTCAAGGGGGGGGACCCCTTTATCTTTGGCCGGGGCGGTGAAGAGATCGTCGGGCTGGCGAGCGAGGGAATCCCCTTTCAGGTAGTGCCCGCGGTGACTGCGGCGGCCGGCTGCGCCAGTTATGCGGGCATTCCTTTGACTCATCGTGACTACGCCCAGTCAGTGACCTTTGTCACCGGGCAGTTGCAAGACGGCAGTGTTGATCTCGAGTGGGAGGCATTGGCCAAACCGCGTCAGACGGTGGTGGTTTACATGGGGTTGGCTGGTTTGCCGGTTATCTGCCGCCAACTGATCGCCCACGGTGTGGCGGAAGATATGCCGGCCGCCATTGTGCAGCAGGGGACGCTGCCCGGGCAAAAGGTTTACGTCGGGACGCTTGCCAGTTTGCCGAAAATCGTGGCAGAGAACGAGGTTCACGCGCCCACCTTGCTGATTATCGGTGAGGTGGTGAACCTGCGTGCTGATCTGGACTGGTATCAGTCCGGCGCTTGAGGAGTGGGGCGGGTTGCCTGCTAAAGCAGTTGCCTGTCGCGCTCATCCCACAGGGTGCGGGCCTTTTCAAGCGCCCCTTTATCACTGATTGAGGTGTCCATTAAACGTAACGCGATGGCCAGCGTCCCTGTCACAGCACCTGTGCCGTACTCATCTTCAGTGGTTCCGCGCCATACATTGAGCAGTTGCTTAATGTCCAGGGTGTCAGGCTTTACGTGCCGCTTGCTAAACAGAGCGGGTAACTCCTCTTCACTGGCGTGGCTCTCATGAACGGTGTGTAGACGACAGCTCATATCGGGGTTGCGCTCGATCTCGCCGCCGTCGCCCTTGATGACGGCAAGATGTGGCAGTTGCAGCAGTCTCCCGGCTTCCTGGTGAATGTTGAGGTAGCCCGGGTGGAAAATCCCCTGCATGACGTGTGGTGCACGCAGCGGATTTAACATGCGGGCCACGGTGTGAATCGGGGTGCGCAGCCCCAGCAGGGGACGTAGCTCGATCAGCTGGTGGAGCCTGGGGCTGAGGTGCTCCAGATCCAGGTAGGTAAAGTGGGTGTCGTTAAGCTGCTTGCACGCCGTGCTGAAGGTGTCCGCCGATGGAATGCCAAGCGCGGCCAGTGTTTCGCGGGTGTAGATGCGTCCCGCCGTGTGGCCGCTGGTGCCGTGCATGAAGACCCGGGTGCCGTTAGCGGCCAGCAGCAGCGTCGATAATATGAACCACGGTAACTGACGTTTTTTGCCGGCGTAGGAGGACCAGTCAAGATCGGCTGCGAGTGCCTGGGGCGGTACCTCGATGCTGTCCTGTACTGCACGAACAAACCCGGCCACCTCTTCAGGCGTCTCCTCGCGGGCGCGAATCAGCATCAAAAATGCGCCCAGCTGAACGGGCTCGACATCATCCTGAAGGATCATGCTCATGGCATCATAGGCCTCTGCCTGCGTCAGCGAACGCGAGGCGTGCCGGCCACGACCGAGGATGCGAACAAACGGGGCGAAGGGGTGTTGTGAACTCATGAATTCATCCGTTGCAGAAACAAAAAGCCCCGCACTAATGCAGGGCTCTTGGGGTGCCTTTGCGTGGCGTGTCAGTCGTCGCCGCTGAATGCGCCAATCAGGTGAAGCAGGGCGGTGAAGAGGTTGTAGATGCTCAGATACAAGCCTACAGTCGCCATGATGTAGTTGGTCTCGCCGCCGTTGACGATGTTGCTTGTTTCAAACAGGATGAGGCCGCACATCAGCAGTACGACCAGGCCAGAGATGGCCAGTGAAAAGCCGCTGACATCGACGCCGAACATGCTGGAAACCATCACCACCAGGGCCAGAACGATGACAGCAATCAGGCCAGCCATCAAGAAGCCACCCATGAAGCTGAAATCTTTCTTTGTGGTCAGCACGTAGGCTGAAAGCGCCAGGAAAGTGATGCCGGTAGTGGCCATGGCCTGCATGATGATGGCGCCGCCGTTGGCCATGCCCAGGTAGTGGTTAAGGATGGGGCCCAGGCCAAAACCCAACAGACCAGTAATGGCAAACGCGACACCGAGACCGGCTACTGAATTAGCGGTGCGGGGCAGCACAAACCAGATCAGCGCCATTGCTGTCAGAGAGCAGATCAATCCGGTGAACCAGGGTGGGTTGATCGTCATGGAGACGCCAGCGGTGATGGCGCTGAATATCAGTGTAATGGCCAGCAGGGAGTAGGTGTTGCGGATGACTTTGCTGGTCTGGCTCGTGTTAACAACCGAGCCGGTAGCTACGCTTGCGACGGGTCTCATGGTGTAAGTTCTCCTGTATATAGAGAGGGTTTTTTAGGGTCAGAAACATGGGGTTTGAGGCAGTCTATCATTCAAAAGTTCAAATGTTGACTCTTCTTGTGAGGATGAATAAAAAAATCTGCAACAAGTGCTGGAATTTTTCTGAGGTTTTGGTATTCTGCTCCCCGGTTCGGAGAGGTGGCTGAGTGGTCGAAAGCGGCGGTCTTGAAAACCGTTGAGGGTTTGTAGCCCTCCCAGGGTTCGAATCCCTGCTTCTCCGCCATTTCTTTATTCATCTCTTGAAAGTAAGAATGTCTCCTTCTG
>JALTMR010000425.1 GCA_027001525.1 Gammaproteobacteria bacterium | reverse complement strand
TTGAGCGCTTTATCTATCTGTCTGTTGCCAAGGCCGGTAGCCGCAAAACCTGGAACGGCATGGTCCCCTTGCTTCAGAGCGGGAGTATCGATCAGGCGCTGGAGTTGGCTAATAGCTCCAAAGCCGCTATCGGCCACATGTTGGCTTACGGGCTACAGCGAATCAAAGATCGAGCCAAACATCGCTCAGAGGTTGAGACTGCGATGGAGGAGGGGCTGATGGAGGTGATACCGCGTTTGGAAAAACGCACTCACTATCTGGCAACCCTGGCAAACATCGCCACTTTGATGGGGCTGTTGGGGACCATCATCGGCTTAATCCAGGCGTTTACCGCCGTCTCCGCGGCAGACCCCTCGCAAAAGGCGGATCTGTTGTCGCAAAGTATCTCTGTTGCGATGAACACCACTGCCTTCGGTTTGATGGCGGCGATCCCGCTGTTGCTGGCCCACGCCTTTCTCACCACCAAAACCACTGAGCTGGTGGATAGTTTTGAGATGGCGGCGGTTAAGTTTCTTAACCTGATCTCCAAGAAAAGCAGCGGACCCAACAGCTGATGAGAAGTCGTTTTCGGCGGGCGAACAAGCAGTCGCCAGAGCTGGACATCACCGCCTTCATGAATTTGATGGTTATATTGGTGCCGTTCCTGCTGATTACTGCGGTGTTTTCCCAGGTCAACATCCTGGAGATGAATCTGCCCAAAGCGGCTGATGAGCAGCAAGCGCCTGCGGAGCCTCCTGCCTTTTTGCTTGAAATTGTGTTGCGCCAGAATGTGATTGAAGTCTCTGATCGCCCGGGCCGTTTGCTCAAAGCATTTCCGAAGGAAAACGGCAGTTACGACTTTCAGGCCATCTCCAACTTGTTGCAAACGCTGAAATCGAGGTTTCCTGATGAGCAGGTGGCGATGCTGATGCTGGAGCCCGATGTTGAATACGACTACCTGATAAAAATGATGGATATTGTTCGAGTAGTGGAATTTGAGCGGGACGGCAAAACGGTACAGGCCGAGTTGTTTCCGGATATCGCGCTCGGTGATGCACCTGAAGCAGTGAGAGGGAAGGCGAAGTAATGCAAATGTCGCGTCGTGCAAAACGGATGGAGCGTCACCACAAGCGTTCGAATCGTCGCGCCTCCATTAATCTCGTATCGCTGATGGATATCTTCACCATTCTGGTCTTTTTTCTGCTGGTGAATTCATCTGACGTCAACGTGCTTCCCAGCACCAAAACCATTACTTTGCCTGAGTCTATTGCCGAACAGAAACCAAAAGAGACGCTGTTCATCATCGTCACCGATACCGACATCATCGTACAGGGGCGCCCAGTTGCCCAGATTGCCGATTTTATCAATAGCGATAGCGACGTGATTCCGGCATTGAAGCAGGAGTTGGAGTATCGCGCCAGTCGCAGTGCGTTGCCTGAAGGCGTAGAAGAGCGTAGGGAAATCACTATCTTGGGTGACAAAAGTATCCCCTACAAACTACTTAAAAAAATCATGGTGACCTGTAACAGCGTGAATTATTCAGACATCAAGCTGGCTGTGGCCAAAAAAGCGAGTGAAGGCTAGGAAGCAGTGGCAGTACATACCCCCATGCTAAATATGCCCTGGAACGATACGCTTGCCGAAGAGCGTCGTTTCCGTCTCATCGTCGCCGTCTGCCTGATCGTCGCCTTGGTGATTGCGGTGGTTGTGCCGATGATCAAGGTGCCGGAAGTAAAACGGGAGGAGGCTGAAAAATTGCCACCGCGCCTGGCCAAGCTGATCCTTGAACGTAAAAAAATCGAACCGCCGAAAATCGAGCTACCCAAGGTTGAGGAGAAAAAGCCCGAGCCTGAGCCGGAACCCGAGCCAGAGAAGAAACCTGAACCGGAGCCGGAGCCTAAACCCGAGCCCAAGCCGGAACCCAAGCCGGAACCCAAGCCGAAGCCAGAGAAAAAAGTAGAGCCACCGAAAAAAGTTGATATCGAGGCGGCGCGTCGCAAGGCGGCCAGTTCTGGCGTATTGGCCATGCAGGATATGCTGGCGGATTTGCGTGAGGCGCAACCGGTATCGAGCATCACCTCGAAAAAGCCGTTGCAGACCAGTGGTACAACAGAACGCAAGCAGGCTCGCTCTCTGCTCTTGGCAAACGCCGAGAAAGGGAGTGGCGGGATCAACACCTCCAACTTCTCTCGTGATACCGGGGGCAGCGAGTTGGCTGGCCGACAGACTGTTGAGGTCACCAGTGCTATCGAAGCACTTGAGGCCGTTGAAGAGAGCTCGGCCAGTGGCGGTAGTGGCGGCGCTCCTGGCGGACGTTCGCTGGACGAAATTACGCGGGTGATGAATGCAAACAAAAACGCCGTGTTTAACATCTACCAACGGGCGCTGCGAAAGAATCCGCTGCTCAGGGGCACCGTGGTGTTCAGAATGACCATCGCCCCGGATGGCTCTATGACTGCTTGTGAAATTGTCTCATCAGACCTCAATGACAAACGCCTGGAGCGCAAGCTTGTGTTACGGGTGAAACGGATTAATTTTGGTGCGAAGAATGTGGAAGAGATTACAGTAAATTTTCCCATCGAATTTTTGCCGCCCTAGTGGCCGGGCTCGGTGGTGACAAGAATGGAGATGGTGCTGTCTGACCATCTCCATTTTTTTTGCCCCGGGTGTTGGCAATTTCTATGATTTCATCGTCGCTTACCGATAACAGGTTAGGCCTCCGGTGGATGGCTTCCACCCCAACCAGTGATCAATGACGAAGACGTGAGCCCAAAGGAACGATATCAATCTGATCTGGACCGGCGGGGCTTTCATGCGGATGCCGAGCAACTTAATGCGGTGGAGTATCTGCAGCGGCTCTATGAGCAGTTGTTACAGCCGGTGCAGCCGCAGAGTTTTCTTGATCGCCTACTGAAGAGGCGCAGGGAGGCGATACGCGGGCTCTACCTATGGGGTGGCGTTGGCCGCGGCAAAACCTACCTGATGGACAGTTTCTACGATAGCCTCTCTTCGGAGTGGGCGCGCAGGGTCCATTTCCACCACTTTATGAGGCAACTTCACGAAGAGTTGCAAAGCCTGCCCA
>JALTMR010000424.1 GCA_027001525.1 Gammaproteobacteria bacterium | reverse complement strand
AGTCATTTGCCACATCTGCTTGCTTTCGGTCTGGTCGACAGCTTGTGTCGCATGGACGAGAGTGAAGACGTTTTTCGTTTCGCGGCCGGGGGGTTTCGGGACTTCACCCGCATCGCCTCCAGTGACCCCGTCATGTGGCGCGACATCTGCCTTGCCAATCGCGAGGCTTTGCTGAAGGTATTGATGCACTATCAGGACGATCTCTCCCAGTTGATGGCCATGGTGCGCCAGGGCGATGGTGCCGGGCTGGAGGCCACTTTCAGTCGGGCCAAGTCGGCGCGTGACAGCTATATCAATCAATCCGAAGGCTGGAATAACGCGTTTCCAGCTGAGTAATCAATGAGTAAGTATTCATGAGTTCTGACCAAAACGTTCGTTTTACAGTGGCCCCTGGCGGCGCACTCAAGGGACGCATTCGTGTTGCCGGTGACAAGTCGATTTCCCATCGCTCCATCATGCTGGGGGCACTGGCTGAAGGGGTGACCCGGGTCAGTGGTTTTCTGGAGGGTGAAGACGCGCTGGCGACATTGCGGGCGTTTAAGGCGATGGGGGTCACCATCGAAGGGCCGGATGCCGGGCGAGTGGTGATTCGGGGCGTGGGGATGCACGGCTTGAAAAAACCCGACGGCCCCCTGGATTTGGGCAACTCCGGCACCTCCATGCGCTTGATGGCTGGCCTGCTTGCCGGGCAGCATTTCGAGGTGGAGATGGTGGGGGATGCCTCGCTCTCTACACGCCCCATGCGCCGGGTCACTGACCCGTTGGCGCTGATGGGAGCGCATATTGAGTCGACGCCGGCGGGCACGCCACCACTGAAAATCCACGCAGACAGCGCGCTGAAGGGGATCGATTACACCCTGCCCATGGCCAGTGCTCAGGTCAAATCCGCTGTTCTGTTGGCAGGTCTGTATGCAGAAGGCAAGACCTCCACCACCGAGCCCGCGCCTACTCGTGACCATACCGAGCGCATGTTGAAGGGGTTTGGTTATGAGGTGGAGCGCGACGGCGCGACAGCCCGCCTGACGGGGGGCGGCAAATTGGTGGCAACGGATATTGACGTGCCTGCGGACATCTCTTCCGCGGCGTTTTTTATGGTCGGGGCAGCGATTGCCAAAGGGTCTGACATTACGCTGGAGCATGTGGGAATCAATCCGACGCGTACCGGAGTGATCGACATCCTGCGTCTGATGGGGGCGAAAATCGACATCAGCAATGAGCAGGAGGTGGGCGGCGAGCCCGTGGCGGATCTCCGTATCCAGTCGGCACCACTGAAGGGGATTCGTATTCCTGAAGCGCTGGTGCCATTGGCGATTGATGAATTTCCAGCCCTGTTCGTGGCGGCAGCCTGTGCCGAAGGTGAAACTGTGTTAACCGGCGCGGAGGAGCTGCGGGTCAAGGAGAGTGACCGCATTCAGGTCATGGCGGACGGTCTGGTGAAAATGGGCGTTGATGCCCGCCCGACCGCTGACGGGATTGTGATTAAAGGGGGGGAGATGGCAGGTGCCGAGGTGGACAGCCAGGGTGATCATCGTATTGCAATGGCTTTTGCCATGGCCGCGCTGCGCGCCAAGGGTGATGTGGTGATCAATGACTGCGCCAATGTAAGCACCTCTTTCCCGGATTTTGTTGTGTTGGCCGGGGAGACTGGCTTGAATATTCGCAGTGAGGGTTGAGTCAGTATGGAAGATCGAATTCCCGTCATTACCGTTGACGGGCCAAGCAGTTCGGGTAAGGGGACGATAGCGCGACTGTTTGCCCAGGAGTTGGAGTGGCATTTCCTCGACAGTGGGGCACTTTATCGCCTCACTGCGCTGGCGGCTGAACGCCACGCCATACCGTTTGATGATATTGAGGGGCTGGAGACGTTGGCCGCCCACCTGGACGTGCAATTCATTTCTGATGACGAAAAGGGCGCCACCCGCATCTTTCTGGAGGGTGAGGAGGTGACTGATGTTATCCGCAGTGAGGTATGTGGTAACCGAGCCTCCATGGTTGCCGCTGTGGGGCCGGTGCGTGCCGCGTTGCTTGATCGTCAGCGGGCATTTCGTCAGGCGCCCGGTCTGGTTGCTGATGGCCGGGATATGGGGACGGTGGTTTTCCCCGATGCGGAGCTGAAGATATTTCTCACCGCAAGCCTGGAGGAGCGCGCCTCGCGGCGCTACCAACAGTTGAAGGATAAGGAGGGGAGTGTTACCCTTGGCGCCCTTTATCAGGAGCTCGCACAGCGAGATGATCGTGATAAGGCCCGTGCGGTTGCACCGCTGAGGCCGGCGGAGGGTGCGGTGACTATCGATACCAGCGGTATAGGTATCGAAGAAGTGCTGGCAAAAGTGCGCCAGCTATGGGCGCAGGCGGTGGATGAAAAGAATTCGAAACGGCAGGGTCGCGCTTAAGCGTGTTCCGTCATTTCAACTTGGTGGTTCGGATGGTCGGGCCAGTGTAAAACAACTCCACGCGAGTGGATTAACAACTCAATACAAGCCTCAACACCGAATATAAACGGAACTCGGTTGGGGCGAGGTAAAGGTAAATACGAATGGCAGAAAGTTTTGCTGAACTCTTTGAAGAAAGTTTGGTTGCAGAGCGCATGCAACCGGGCGCTATCCTGAAAGCGACCGTCGTCAAGATTGACGACAACGTAGTGATGGTCAGCGCTGGACTGAAGTCTGACAGCGCAATCCCCGTTGAGCAGTTTTACTCCGCTAACGGCGAAGTCAATGTGAAGCCCGGTGATGAAATCGAGGTGGCGTTGGAAGCTGTTGAGGACGGGTTCGGCGAGACGCGCCTTTCTCGCGAAAAGGCCATTCGTGCCCAGGCTTGGACCGAGCTGGAAGCCGCCATGGAAGCAAGCGAAACTGTTATTGGTGTCATGACCGGTAAGGTGAAGGGTGGTTACACCGTTGAGTTGAGTGGCATTCGTGCCTTCTTGCCGGGTTCTCTGGTTGATGTGCGTCCTGTTCGTGATGCGGCTCACCTGGAAGGCAAGGAGCTTGAGTTCAAAGTTGTTAAGCTGGATCGTCGTCGCAACAATGTGGTTGTCTCTCGCCGTGCTGTGGTGGAGAGTGAGACC
>JALTMR010000423.1 GCA_027001525.1 Gammaproteobacteria bacterium | reverse complement strand
GTCCGGTGCAAACCAGGCCGTTTCGCCGCGGCGCAATTTTTTGATAAACGAGCGCACGTCGTCGCGAGGAATCAGATCGCTAAAAAAGGTCGTGCGGTCGCGACGGAAAAAGAACTCGATCACGGGGTTTTCGTGGGGACGATACATGCCCGACCAGGGGTGGGGAATGCTCATGCTGTAGAGCCGGCCGGCCAGCTCCAGGCTGGTGAAATGGCCGCTGAGGAGCAGTACGCCCTTGCCTTTCGCCAGCGCCGTTTCCAGGTGCTCTCGTCCTTTGACGGTAATGAGCTTCTCCAGGCGGGCGTCCGGCAACCACCAGGCCATACCCATTTCAAAGATTCCCATGACCATGGCGGCAAAATGGTCGCGCACCAGCTGGTTTCGTTTCGCTTCACTGTCGTCGGGGAAGCAGAGTTCGATGTTGATTTCAGCAATACGGCGACGGCGTTTGGCCAGATGATAAAGCAGCCTGCCCAAGCCTCGGCTGATGGCCAGCACCCAGCCCAGTGGCAGACGTACGATCAGCCACACCAGGGCAAAGCCGAGCCAGGTGGGCCACTGGCGGGGAGCGTAAAGGTTTTTTAGCGGTGCAGGGGTGTCAGTCACAATGGCAGGGATGGCTACAAAGCGGCCATTTTAACAGGTTCTTGGAAAAGTCTCAGGTGGGTGCTGTGCTATGATCGCCGCTGTTTTTTGACTGAATTTTTTGCTCTCGGGGTCTGAATGAGAAGGCTGTACAGTCTGGTATTAAGCATCTTGGCACCATTGGTGTTGCTGCGTTTGTGGTTACGGGGGCGACGTGCGCCGGCCTATCGCCGGCGCTGGGCCGAGCGTTTCGGTTACGTCGATAAAGTGGCTGGCCACCCGGTCTGGATACACGCGGTCTCCGTCGGGGAGGCGCAAGCCGCCGCGCCGATGATCAAGACGTTGCTGGAGCGCTATCCTGATATTCCCCTGCTGGTCACCACCACTACCCCCACCGGTTCGGCGCGAGTGAAGGCGTTGTTCGGCGAGCAGGTGCATCATGTCTACATGCCCTACGATCTGCCGGGTGCAGTGAAGCGCTTTCTGTTACGCGTACAGCCTCGTCTGGTGCTGATTATGGAGACGGAAATATGGCCCAATCTGTTTCATTTCTGTCATCGTGACGGGGTGCCGGTGGTGATTGCCAATGCGAGGATGTCTGAACGTTCGGCCAAAGGTTACGGCCGCTTTCCTGGTCTGACCACCCGTACGCTGGCGAATGTGACTGTTATCGCCGCCCAGGATCAGCGGGATGCCGCCCGTTTTGCTGAGATTGGTGCGGTTGCCGAGCGGATCGTGGTGACGGGGAGCATCAAGTTTGATATCACGTTACCGGCCAGCCTGCGTGAGCAGGGCGAGGTGTTGCGGCGCGAAACGCTGGGGCAGAATCGACCCGTGTGGATCGCTGCCAGTACCCATGCGGGGGAAGATGAACTGATTCTGGATGCCTTTGCGCTGGTGCGCGAACGTGAGCCGAGCGCCTTGCTGGTGTTGGTGCCGCGACACCCTGAGCGCTTTGAACAGGTGGTGGCGCTGAGTCGGGAGCACGGTTACCGCGTCGTCCAGCGTAGTGAGGGGGTGGCCTGCCGGCCGGAGACCGAGGTCTTTGTGGGTGATACCATGGGGGAGATGATGCTCTTCTACGCCGCTTCTGACGTGGCGTTCATCGGTGGCAGTCTCGTGCCGGTGGGAGGGCACAACGTGCTGGAAGCCGCGGCGTTGGCGCTACCCATCGTCTATGGCCCCCACATGTTCAATTTTGAGGCCATCCACAAGCTGTTTATCGAGGTGGGTGCTGCACGCCAGATTCGCAATGTCGATGATCTTGCCGACGTCGTTGCCACATGGCTTGGGGATGCTGACCAGCGCTGTCGCGTTGGTCAGCAGGGGTTACGTCTGGTGCAGGGCAACCGCGGTGCGCTGGCACGATTGCTGGCGATTATCGAGCAACAGCTTGCTACTCTTCCAGCCAGGCGTTGATCTGAATCAGGTCGCTTTCAGCCAGAATGCCCGCTGCCTGTTTTAGACGCAGGGTGGAAATGATGTAGTCGTAGCGTGCGCGGGAGTAGTCGCGTTGGGCACGGTAGAGATTGCGGCGTACGTTCAACACATCCACCGTGGTGCGTGTGCCGACATCGTAACCCGCTTCGGTGGCTTCCAATGCACTCTCAGAGGAGATCACCGCCTGTTTTAATGCCTTTACCCGACTGATGTTGGCCTGCACATTGTAGTAGGCATCGCTGGTGGCGCGATGGATGGCGCGGCGTTGTTGCTCCAGCCCGTCCTTGGCCTGATCCAGCTGGTGCTGGGCCTGGCGGATGCGCGAAGCAATTGCGCCGCCCTGATAGAGTGGCACGTTGAGCTGCACGCCGATGGATGTGGAGGTGCTCTGGCGGTTGCCGAAGACACCGCCCGTGTCGTTGTAGTTGTGGCTGGCCACCAGGTCGACGTTGGGGCTGCGATTGGCGCGCTGTAATTTCATTTGCTGTCGAGCGGCTGCCACGGCGGCTTCTGCTGCCTTGAGGTCGTAGTTTTGATCCAGCGCGGCAGCAACCCATTCGCTGACATCTGCCGGTTCGGGTGAGATCAGCTCCATCTTGTCGCTGAGCTGATCCACTGCGGTGGTAAGCTGGCCGGTCACTTCGCGCAGCGCCTCGTGTGCCGTGGCCAGCTGGTTCTGGGCCCCGATCTCACTGGCAACCGCCAGATCATAGGCTGCTTGCGATTCATGCACATCGGTAATGGCGATCAGGCCAACTTCAAAGCGTTGCTTGGTCTGTTCCAGTTGACGGCTGATCGCCTCTTTCTCTGCAATGGCAAATTCAAGGTTGTCCTGCGCGGCGAGTACATCGAAATAACGTTCGGAGGCTCGCAATGCCAGAGCCTGCACAGCCGCCTGGTACTGGGCCTGAGCCTGTTGGCTGAGGGCGGCTGTCTGATCTTTCTGAAGCTGGAAGTCGCGTCGGTAGAGTGCCTGGGTCAGGTTAAGGGAGTAGCCCTTGCCGGTGTAATAGAGCGGGTCACTGGGGAAGAGGCCGCCAGTTGTTTCATCCCG
>JALTMR010000422.1 GCA_027001525.1 Gammaproteobacteria bacterium | reverse complement strand
GCCCGGTTTTCTCGGCAGACCCGCGGTAAAAATCACCAGATCCGAGTCCGCCATGGCAGCGGGGTCGGCACCGCCGCTGACGCGGGTATCGAAACCAAACAGCGGGGCTGACTCCTGAATATCGAGAGCCACCCCCTTGGTCTTGCCCGCTTGCCGCCCCAGCAAAACCAGCTCCTGGCACAGCTCCATTTTGGCGATGATCTGGGCAGTGGATTCCCCTACCCGCCCCGGCCCGACAATCGTGATTTTCTTCATGATGTGCTCCTCATCTCTATCCGGCTGCATTCTGAGTTAGCACCTCGACGCAGGGCTTAACTCAATGCTTCCATATCAATATGCCCACACGGGCACTCCTGCGCGCAGATGCCACACCCTTTACAATAGTCGTAATCGATTTTGTAACCGCCGGCTTCTTTGATCACAGCCGCGTCGGGGCAGAAGTGCCAGCAGTTATCGCACTGGAAGCAGACGCCACAACTGAGGCAGCGCTTTGCCTCGTGCGCTGCCGCCTCACCGCCCAGGCCGGCAACCACTTCGCCAAACCCATCCAGCCGCTGAGCCCTCAACTCGCCCTCCTGGCGAGGCTGCTCGGGGTAGTAGTGAAGCTGCATCTGGCGGAAGGTGATTTGCGCTTTTTTATGGGCATCGAAGCGATAGGATTTGCCCTTCAAATAAGCCATGATCGACATCGCTGCCTGATACCCGCTCCCCACCGCAGCAGCCGCCAATTTGGACTTGCTCGCCACATCCCCACCGACCCAGACGCCTTCGGCCGCGGTGGCATCGTGTAGCTGCGTCAAGCCCTGCCACTGCGCCTCCTGGCCGATGGCAAAAATCACCAGGCCCGCTGCCACGAACTCCTCGGTGCCATCAAACAGCACCGGGTTGAAGCGGCCCTGGCGGTCGTGTATCTGATCCACATGGGCAATTTCCACCCCCGTCAAATGCTCGCCACTGCGCACCAAACGGCGCACACCGGCACGGTAGATCAGCTCGACCCCTTCGGCCTCCGCTTCGATCACCTCTTGCAACGAAGCGGGTATTTCAGTGCCCAGCTCCCGGTGGTGCGTGCCGTGGGGGTCTTGAGCGCAAATCACCGTGACGTCGGCACCCAGGCGGCGCACACTGCGCGCCACATCGATCGCCGTGTTCCCGCCACCGACCACAGCCACCTGCTTCGGCACCACCACCTCTTCACCGCGGTTCAGGCGCTGAAGAAAATCCAGTCCGCTCATGACGCTGTGGCTGGAGGTCACTGTTTTCGGAAAGTGGCGCGGCTGCTGGGTACCGATGGCGACGAATACGGCGTCAAAGCGATCACGCAGATACGCTTCGTCAATCTCCCCGCCGATGCGACTGTCGAGACGCAACTCGATACCCAGATCAACAATTGCCTCGATCTCCCCGGCCAGCACCGATTTGGGCAGGCGATAATCGGGAATGGCGTGGTGGAGTGTGCCGCCGGGGGCTGAATGGGCATCAAAAATGGTCACCCGGTAGCCATGCCGCGCCAACTGAAAAGCGCATGAGAGACCCGCCGGGCCCGCCCCCACGATACCGACCTGTTGCGGGTGGGGTGCCCCGCACGTTGCCAGATGCCGCCACCCCTGGGCCAGCGCCATATCCCCCAGGTAACGCTCCATGGCGTGAATATTGACGGCGCTATCAAGATGCTTGCGGTTACAGGCCGACTCGCAGGCGTGGTAACAAATACGCCCCATGGTGGCCGGAAACGGATTGCGCTCCGTCAGCGCACGCCAGGCGGCCTGCCACTGCCCCTCACTGGCTAACGCCAGCCAGGCCTGAATATCCTCCGAGGCCGGGCAGGTCTGGCTGCACGGTGGCCACTTGTTTTGATAGACCGGTTGCTGAGTCCGCCAATCCCCGGTGTGATAAGCGGTGCTGCTACCGGGTTCGATTTCCAATTCAGGCTTCATCCTTGACCTCCGCCATTGAGGGGGCATAGCCGCCACGGCCATTACGCTGACTCTGCATCGCCGTCTCTGTGGTCCACTGCGTATCGGCGTCGAGCAGACCGTAACGACGCACGCGGGCATCGGCGATGGCCTGCAGATGGCGTAACTCCACCGCACCGTCCTTGCTGCCAAACAGGTGTTTGAAACGCCCCTGGGGCCGTAAATACGCCTCCACCGGCTTTTGCTCTGCCAAACGCATCACACCGGTCAGCTCGCCGTGTTCCAGCTCCAGTAACGGGAACAGACCGGTCTCCACCGCTGCGCGGGCCAGAGAGACGGACAGGGCACTGTCATGAGCCCAGCCCAAAGGGCACGGCGACAACACCTGCAAAAAGCGTGGCCCCCCTATGCTCATGGCTTTCTCCACCTTGGCTTTCAGGTCGGGGAAGTAGGCGATGGTGGCGGTGGCGGCATAAGGCATCTGATGCGCGGCGATGATGGAGATCAGATCTTTTTTGATCTCCTGCTTGCCCTGACTCAGCCGCCCCGACGGCGAGGTGGTGGTACGCACCGCATGAGGCGTGGAGCTGGAGCGCTGCACCCCGGTGTTCATATACGCTTCGTTGTCGTAACAGACAAACAGCACATCGTGGCCGCGCTCGATCATGCCGGACAGGCACTGCAGCCCAATATCGAAGGTGCCACCATCGCCGGCCTGCACCACCACCGGGGTCTTTTTTCCCTTGATGCGTAGCGCCGCCTCGACACCGGAGGCCACGGCAGCGGCATTCGCGAAGACCGAGTGAAGCCACGGCACCTGCCAGGCCGACTGCTGGTTGTGGCTGCTGAACACCTGCAGGCAACCGGTGGCATTGACGTAGATCGCATCAGGGCCCACCAGATCGGCCACCATACGCGCCGCCATCGCTTCACCGCAGCCGGAGCAGGCGCGGTGCCCGGAGGTAAGTACGTTGTGGCGAAAGGGGTCGCGACTATCCATGTTCGCCTCCAGTCTCCTCCACATGGTCCGGAGCAAAGCGGAACGGGGCCCCCGCCTCCTTCGGCGGCGAGGCCTGAAACAGGGATTCGATCACCTGGGGTGTCAGATCGCGCCCCCCCAGGCCACCAATCACACTCTCCACTGGCGTCAGAATACCGGCCTGGTACAGTGC
>JALTMR010000421.1:2650-3094 GCA_027001525.1 Gammaproteobacteria bacterium | reverse complement strand
GCCGGTGCTGCTGATGTTGAGTTGCCCCTGGCTGATGGGGGTGCCGGCGATGTCCATCTGGCCGCTGATGC
The DNA here is from genome assembly GCA_027001525.1 of Gammaproteobacteria bacterium. Lineage (GTDB taxonomy): Bacteria > Pseudomonadota > Gammaproteobacteria > Tenderiales > Tenderiaceae > JALTMR01. The sequence goes on along the minus strand of JALTMR010000421.1, from coordinate 3,023 downwards.
CGACGCCCCAGTCGCTGGGCGAGCCGGTGAAGTTGGCATCCAGTTGGGCGTCGCCGTCGAAACCGACGCCGGGGTAGAGACTGCTGCGGGTGAGGCCGGTCAGGCGCACACCGTTGCTGTCGGCACTGAAGGTGGCGCTGGTGGTTCTCAGGTTGTCGAGATTGATGCCGCTCAGGCGACTCAGGGTTGAGCCATCGAGGGCGAATTCCCCCTCGCCGTGGAGGTAGGACTGGCTGATATCGCTGCTGATCAAGCCGGCCATGTTGACGGCGGTGGCGGGGCGAATCGGCACCAGCTCCCGCGGCAGAAAACCGGTGTCGGGGGCCAGAACGCCGCTGAAGTAGGCCTTCTGCTCGTTGTCGGTGATTTTGAT
>JALTMR010000421.1:0-2640 GCA_027001525.1 Gammaproteobacteria bacterium | reverse complement strand
GCCGGTGCTGCTGATGTTGAGTTGCCCCTGGCTGATGGGGGTGCCGGCGATGTCCATCTGGCCGCTGATGCCGACGCCCCAGTCGCTGGGCGAGCCGGTGAAGTTGGCATCCAGTTGGGCGTCGCCGTCGAAACCGACGCCGGGGTAGAGACTGCTGCGGGTGAGGCCGGTCAGGCGCACACCGTTGCTGTCGGCACTGAAGGTGGCGCTGGTGGTTCTCAGGTTGTCGAGATTGATGCCGCTCAGGCGACTCAGGGTTGAGCCATCGAGGGCGAATTCCCCCTCGCCGTGGAGGTAGGACTGGCTGATATCGCTGCTGATCAAGCCGGCCATGTTGACGGCGGTGGCGGGGCGAATCGGCACCAGCTCCTGCGGCAGAAAACCGGTGTCGGGGGCCAGAACGCCGCTGAAGTAGGCCTTCTGCTCGTTGTCGGTGATTTTGATGCCGAGGCTGGCATTGCCCAGCTCAAAGCCGAAGCCGAAGAACTGGAGAAAATCGACGCTGACGTTGAGGGTGCCGTTGCCGCCGTACTCCACATCTGCTGCCGGGTTGTTGAACAGGGTGTTGCCGTCGTTGTTGGCGTCGGCGTCAATCATGAGGGCGCCGTCCAGATTCAGCGGCAGACGGGCAAAAGGGATGCTGCCTTGCAGGTGAAGGTTGGCGTCGAAATTGCCAATGCCGTCATCGATGCCCCAGGTGGTGTCGGGGGTGAAGGGGATCAGCCCCTGCAAAGACATGGCGATGCCGAGATCTTCCACGCCGGCGATTTCAGACAGACCGGGCAGGCTGCCGGTGAGAAAGAAAAAGGGGTCTTGCGGATCGAGCACAAAGGTGGCGGATTGGCCACCGGGGGCTTCGAAACTGATGGGGCCAACGCTGGCCTCAAAGCCGGCATTGAAGTTGAAGAACAGGTACTGACGATCATCCACCAGCGGAGCGTCAAGATCTGCCAGATTGCGACCGTAGTCCAGCCCCACATCGGCCATCACCGGGGTGCCGATGTCGGCATTGGCGAGCAGCCCGACGCTGGGAAAGGGGACTTGTGCGGTGCCGCGCAGGCGCTCGATGCCGGCCAGCGGCGTGTCACCGTATTCGAAGATCAGCTGCGCCTCGTGCAGGGCGATTTCCCCCAGCGGGGTGAGCAGTAGCATCGATCCGCTGGCTTGCAGGCCGGTGAGGATGCCGTTGTTGTATTGCTCCTGAAGGTTGTCTTCACGTACGCGGAAGGTGATCTGACCCAATTGCAGGTCACGAAAGGCGCTGCTGTCAGTGACATCGGCCGGGTTGCAGCCGCTGCTGTTAACTGTGCTGTTTGCGCTGCTGTCGGGGCACAGGTCGATGGCGTCAGGCACACTGTCGCCATCGCTGTCAGCTTCCACCAGCACGGCAATGCGGGTGCTTTGCTCGATGCCGGCCTCGCTCAGGCGAGCCACCAGGGTGAGTTCGTGGCGGCCCACCTCCAGCGCAGTGATCTCCTGGGCCAGGCTGTAGTAGTTGGCGCCGGGGGGCAGGCTGATCTGGCCGCTGTTGTCCATATTCAGTTGCAGGGCGCCGGCGGCTGTTTCACGCACGCTCAGATCCAGGTTCGTGGTGCTGTCATTAAAGGCCTGTAATACGTAGCGGATGGTGCCGCTCTCGCCCGGGCGAAGCCGCAGTTCGCGGCGGTCGGCCGCCAGCGTGAGGTTAGTGTTGCGTTGGTGGTCAAAGGCCCAAATCAGCTCTTCGACGAAAAAGGGCTGGTTAATATCGCGCTGCACCACAAAGGTATCGGTGCTGGTGCGGCGGCTGTTGGCCGCAACATCATCGAAGTTGAGCGTTGCATCGACGAGGGTAATGCCGTCGGGCATGTCGATGACCTTGGCACTGACCCGGGTGGCGGGAAAGGCGTCGCCGCTGAGGTCGGCGCGATAGGTGTATTCCATTGTGGTGTCATCAAGCTGGCGGCTCTCCACCAGGGTGTAGCCCTCGATTTTGGTTGTGGTGGCGGGGGTCGCCCGCTGGAGGGAGTCCGGCTGGCCAGGCAGTGCTTCGGTCGGGGTTTCACCGCCGCCGCAGCCACTCAGCAGGAAAAGACTACCCAAGAGCAGGAGCGCGTTCCTGTATCTTATTCTTATCATCAGTTTCCCTTTGTTTTTCTGTTTGAGGGCACCTCTATTAATTCTGGATGTAGCGGATTCGGGGTTTGATATGCGCTTCCATGAATTAATAGAGGTGCCCTTGAGTTTGTCTTGCCTGGCAGCCTGGTTGCTTTGCCGCTTTGCTATTATCCGCACCAAAACGAACGGCGGGAATTAACTTTAGTTAGTGATTTCCACCTGGTTTGGGTACTATCCAGGCGGCGGTGCGGGCGGGGTTCATTGTTGTTTTATTTTCGTTGTTTTATCTTCCGCTCCCCCGGATCTGGTGGCAGATTTTTCAAACTTTTTTCTGGCGGAGGTTGGCCTTGCATCTACTGCTTGCGGATGACCACGGTTTGTTTCGTGACTGCATGGCGATCTGGCTCAAACAGCTGGGGAGTGATCTGCATATCGACTTTGCTGACAGCCTGTCGAGCGCCATTGCGTCGCTGGAGCGGACGGTCTACGACCTGGTGCTGATGGATCTGGGCATGCCGGGCATGTTGGGCGTGGTCAGCATCA
>JALTMR010000420.1 GCA_027001525.1 Gammaproteobacteria bacterium | reverse complement strand
ATCAACACGCCCTTGGAGTGAATCGGCCCACCCATGTCCACCTCGCGCTCGATGTCGATCAACTCGCCATCGCCCATGCGCACTCGGGCGGTAATACGGGACGGCGCACCGAAGGCCAAATCGCCCAGCTCCATTACGGTCAGACCGTTGACCTGGCCCACCCGTTCCCCTTCGGTGTCGATCATCAGCTGATGGCGTAAAATCGACTCCTGAATATTTTCCATCATGCGCCCGGCGCGGTGCATCTGGGCATCGATGGCGTGTTGCACATCCTCCCGCCCTACCACTTCGCGGCCCGCCTCCGCCGCCCAGTAATCCGCTTCACAAAGCAGATCCGCCACACTGCGCCTATGGGTGGTTAATTTCTCCGCATCCTCCACCAGGCGCGCACCGTGTTCAATCACTCGCGCCACGCCACCGCGATCAAAAGGCTTGAGGCCTTGCCGCTTGACCATTGTGCCGATCATGCGGGCGTAGAGGGCGTTGTTACTATCGCTGCGTTGAACCTCGTCCTCAAAATCGGCGGCGACTTTAAACAGCTCCTTAAACTCGGGGTCGAGCTGGTAGAGCATATAGTAGAGGTGACGGTCCCCCACTAGCACCACTTTCACCTCCAGCGGGATGGGCTGCGGATCGAGTGTGACGGTGCTGACCAGGCTGAGCATCTGCTCCAGCGTGCTGACGTGAATTTCGCTGGCGCTCAAGGCCCGTTTCAGCGCCTCCCAGCTGAACGGGTGCTGCAATAACTTGAAAGCATCCAGCACCAGATAGCCGTGATTGGCGCGATGCAAGGCCCCGGCTTTGATCAAAGTGAAATCGGTAAACAGCGTCCCCATCATCGACTGGTGGTCGATACGTCCGACCAAATTCTGATAGGTGGGATTGTCTTCATAGACCACCGGGGCACCGGCCGTATCGCCGTGATCCACCAGGACATTCACCTGATAGCGCTGAAACAGTGAGTTTCGGTTTGGCCCGAAAGCGAGGTGAGCAGCCTCCTGTTCACCCTCTGAACGAAAATCTTCGACATTCTGAATCAGGTCATTGTGCAGCGCATCCAGATAGCCAAGCACTTCGGGAAACGCCGCAAACTGCTGCCTGACTTCGTCGACCATCTGGTCGATCACCCGGCCCGCCACCTCTTCATTTAGCGCCTTTAGCTGCGCTTTGGCTTCTCGACGCCACTGGGGGATCTGGTTGAAAACGTTTTGCAACTGCGTCTGCAGGTCATCCACCTCGTGGTGGACATCTTCCTGTTTCTCATCGGTAAATTTGTGGAAGTCACGCGGGCTGATCACCTCTTCCCCTTTCAGCGGGGCAAAAGCAAAGCCGGTGGGTGTACGAATGAGAGCAATATCGTGAGCTTTGGCGGCATTGCCAACCTCCTCGATCGCCTCATCCTGACGCCGCTGCAACGCCTCATCAATCTCTCGCACCTTGGCGCGGTAATCATCACTGTCAAAAGCAGCCGGCACCATAACGCGCAACTCGTCAATCAATGTCGCCATGCAGCGGCGCAACGCTCCCCCCTCTCCCCTGGGCAGACGAATGCGGCTTGGTTTGTGGGGATGATCGAAGTTGTTTACGTAGCACCAGTCCCACGGATCGGGCTGATGCTGAGCCTTTTGCGATAGAAGCTGCATCACCACCCCCTGCTTGCCCGTGCCTTCCGGCCCCAGAGCGTAGAGATTGTAGCCATGCTGCCTGATACCGATGCCAAACTGAATCGCCTCCATCGCCCTGGCCTGACCGATAGCCTCAGACAGATCATCCAACTCAGCAGTGGTTTCGAAATCAAATTGTGCCGTGTCACAGTAGTGACAGAGAAGATCCGGCGACAACGCCTTGAGCTTATTCATTGATAACTGGGAATCCCTGGGGCTGAACGGGAAAGGTGATGGCGAACGGGGTGGCGCTGAAGAAGGGAAAACAAAAAATGCACCGCTACCGATCGTTGCGGTGCATTCTGAATACGCTGGTGGCTAGTGGTCCATGCGGAAAATTATGTAACTGTTCGCTTCGTGAGAAGGTACAGCTCTGTGTTGGCAAAACTCGAAATGGAACCACCATTCCAGCATTTTGCCGCCTTGATCTGCACCTTCTCACTGTGCTCCTTAGTAACAGAACTTCCCGCATGGACCACTAGCTGCGATTGGCAACGCCAAATGAGGTGATCAGGCGATCTTCCAACTCGATGCGATCCGCCAGGTACTCGCCCAGGGTAGAGAGGTCTGCCTCCAGCTCATCGAGCTGCTTGCAATGGTCACCACAATCGTACTTGTCATTGAAATCGAGAATGATATTGGTGATTTCCATAATGCGAGGATAGATCTCCTGCGCTACATCATGCACCTCTTTGCGGCGTTCATTGCTCTCGGCAAAGTAGCGATAAAGTTGAAAATGGGCGTTGGCCGCGTAATCCACAACATCCTGACAAAACTCTTCCAGCACGGGAGGGACTTCGGGGTTATCGGCCATCGGCTTCATCCCGGCCAGCTGACCGTAGAGAGATAACATCTCGGTACGCGAAGCAACCAGTTTTTGGATAAAAGCGGCCGAACGACGACGCTCGTGGCGGGGTTTTTCAACTTGTGCGGTCATAGATCCTCCTCGGAAACCAGTGCGGGCATGATAGCAAAGAATTAGCTTTTGGGAATACAGTGACTTAGCTCTCATCAACAAGTGATGAAATTTAGCCTGTGATTGAGAACATCCCTCTCATAACACCAACATCGCTATTCCCACACAAAACAACAGCAGAGAAAAAACACGTTTCAACGTTCTCACAGGCAGCCGATGGGCAACGGCCGCACCGACGGGAGCAAACAACAGGCTCATCGAGGCGATACCAAAGAACGCGGGCCAGTAGAGATAACCACTGCTCAGCGGTGGCAACTGCGCTACCTGCCAGCCAGCCAACAGGTACCCCAGGCTGCCCCCCAGCGCAATGGGCAGACCGCAAGCGGCCGATACCGCCACGGCTCGCTGAATCACCAGCCCCCGCCAACTGAGATAGGGCACCGTCAAGGTGCCACCGCCAATACCCAGCAGTGAAGAGAGCAAGCCAATCGCAGCAGACACCCCCCCCAACTCCTG
>JALTMR010000419.1 GCA_027001525.1 Gammaproteobacteria bacterium | reverse complement strand
CAGCCCGCCGGCGCTCACGTCGATGACTTTCATTCAGTGATCAACAACGAATTTGTCATGACCTACCCCCGCGAATGGGGCACCATTTTGCAGGAAGACTACGGCATATTCTCCACAGAAAACGGGCTGTTTACCTTTGCCACCGTCTACCCTTTAGTCTCGGTACTGGAATACTACGCCCAGACGGGGGGAGATGCCGTCTCCAGCATCTACTCGGACGAATACAATACGCCCCGATACTGGAAAATAGTTTCACATGTCGCTGCAGAAAAACGGGTGATCGCCTACCAGGACTTCCTGAGGCAGAACATCTGGCTCTACTCATTCATCAGCCTGTTCTTACTTGCACTGGCCTACATCCTCTCACTATTTAGCTTGCGAAGAGATACCGCGAAAGCACAGCGTGAATACGAAAATCGCATGCAGGGAACGCTGGACGCCATCCAATTCATGGCCATTACCATCAACCCCGCCGGACAGGTGATCTACTGCAATCAGCCCCTTGTCTCAGCCCTCGGATGCCGAAGCCAGGATCTAATCGATAAAGATTGGTTCAAAACCGTCGTGCCACCACAACAGCGCGAAACATTACGGCGTGCCTTTAACGATGTCATGACCGGCCAAGCCCCTCTTCAAACCACGGAATACACCATCACCACCCGCAGTGGCGAGAAGCGGCTTATCTCCTGGAACAACATCATCTCATTCTGCCCCGACGGCAAGGTCATGACTCTCACCAGTATAGGGCATGACATTACAGAACAAAGAGAGAATGAAAAGCAGCTCCACAAACTCTCTAGAGCGGTAGAACAGACCCAGGAATCGATCATCATCACCGACACCGACGGAAAGATGGAATACGTCAACCGAGGGTTCATAGAGACCACCGGCTACCAGCGAGACGAAGCACTGGGCAAGACCTGCGCCATACTCAAATCCAACGAAACCTCTGAAGATGTCTACAGCGCACTTTGGACGACCATTAAAAGTGGCCAGGAGTGGCGCGGCGTGTTTCGCAACAAACGAAAAAACGGTGAACTCTATTGGGAGAGCACCACCATATCCCCCATCAAAAATGACGCCGACGAAATTACCCACTACCTCGCCATCAAAGAAGATGTCACCGAGCATCGCCGTCTACGAGAGGAGGTGGAACAACAAAACAGAGAGCTGGCCCGAGCCCAATCACTGGCAGAGATGGGACGCATGGCCAGCATGATTGCCCACGATCTGCGGAACCCACTGTCGTCCATAAAAATGTCACTACAGATATTCCAAAAACGCCCCAACGACACCGCCGGAGAGTACGCCGCTGAATTAAGCTCCATCGGCCTGGACCAGGTTCGCTACATGGAGAACATACTTGCCGATCTACTGCTGTTCTCAAAACCCGACGCATTGCAACTGGAGTGGCTGCAGATCAACAAGCTTCTGGAAGGCTCACTCACCATCTCCCAGAAAACCATTCATCAATACCATGCAAAAATTATAAAGGACTACCACGCGGCACTTCCGACGGTTTATGTGGATGAAACCAAACTTCAACAGGTCTTCAGCAACCTGATCGTCAACGCCATTCAGGCATGTGAAGGCAGTCAGACGCCCCCCGTTATCACCATCCACACCTACCTGGAAGTCACCGACAGCGGACCCTTTGTTCATATTGAGGTCACAGACAACGGCCCCGGCATTGACACCGACACAGCAGCAAAGATATTCGAACCCTTCTACACCACTCGCGCCAAAGGCACCGGCCTCGGCCTGCCCATCGTCAAGCGAATTCTGGATCAACACAAAGGCCACATCGAACTGCGTCGCCAGCCTCAAGGCGGCACCTGCGCGCACATCACCCTGCCGACACACGTCATTGCAATCAAGAACTAGCGCAATAAGATCAGACAAAAATAGTACAATGCGGCACAACACACTCTACCAATCAAAGCGGATAAATTGATGAGCACAAACAACATCCTGGTCGTTGATGATGATGTGGCAATTTGCCGTACATTAGAGCTGCACCTTGCCAACGAAGGCTATCATGTCGAAACGACAAACAGCGTCGAAGAAGGGCTGGCGGCGGCCCGCAACAACCAGCCGGATCTGGTCATTCTCGACATCTGCATGCCGGGCATGTCCGGCCTCGATGGCCTGCTGGAGTTTAAAAAGGAGTTTCCCAGCATTCACGCCATCATGATCACCGCCTTTCATGACATGGAGAGCACCATCGAGGCCATGCAGCGGGGTGCTGAAGACTACATACACAAGCCCATCGACATTGACGAGCTGGATCAAACCATCTCCCGCGTACTGTCACCCGAACAGCTGAAAACCGTGGACGCCAGCACCAGCAGCCCAACCTCCTCGCCCGGAGCCAAAACAATGGTCGGTCGCAGCCATGCGATGAAAGAGGTATTCAAAACCATCGGCCTTGTCGCCACGCGCCCCGTCACGGTACTTATCACCGGAGAGAGCGGCACAGGCAAAGAGCTGGTGGCCCGCGCCATCCACCGCGCCAGCAGCAAAACGGACTCACCCTTCGTTGCCATCAACTGCGCGGCCCTGGTGGAGACACTACTCGAATCCGACATGTTCGGTCACGAGAAAGGCGCCTTCACTGGCGCGGTCACCAAACAGCCGGGCAAATTTTCACTGGCCAATGACGGCACCATTTTTCTCGATGAGATCGGCGAACTCTCCATGACCATGCAGGCGAAACTGCTGCGCGTGCTGCAGGAGAAAGAGTTCACCCCCGTGGGCGGCAAACACGCCGAAAAAACCAACGCCCGCGTCGTTGCCGCAACCAACGTCAACCTCAAAGAGCGCGTCAAAAAGGGGTTGTTCCGGGAGGATTTATATTACCGACTGCGCGTCGTGACCATCGAGCTGCCACCACTGCGGGAACGCAAGGAAGATCTGCTGGACCTGGTGCAAACCCTCCTGGGCCGCGTCAATAAACAGCTCGGCCTCAACGTCAACCAGGTCTCCATGGACGTATTCACCTGCCTGCAGGAGTACAGCTGGCCGGGCAACATCCGCGAGCTGGAGAACATTCTCGCCAAAGCCGTCGCCCTGTGCCCCGGCAACGTCATCACCCGCGACCTGATCGG
>JALTMR010000418.1 GCA_027001525.1 Gammaproteobacteria bacterium | reverse complement strand
TGGAGTTAAAGGCCAGCGGCAGGCTGTAGACCTGGGCGTCGGGGTAGATGTCAGACAAGCCACCCCCGGTGATGGCGCCGCCATGCAGTTGGCCGATGCGGATTTTGCGCAGCACCGATTTGTCGTTGCCCATGATGCCGCCGGGGTAGAAGCGAAACTTGACCCGGCCCTGGGTGCGCGCCTTGATCTCGCCTGCGCCCTTTTTCAGCTCCTCCATCCAGGTGGTGCCGTCAGGTGCGAGGGTGGCGATTTTGAAGGTTTTAGCCTGTAGCGGAAGGCTCAGGCCGAAGCAGAGCAGGGCAATGAATAGGTTCTTAAACATCCTCAGTCCTCAAAATATTCCTTTGATGTCGCTAATAGTTCACGCGCCTGTTTTTGTGCCAGGGCGTTGGTGAGTGTCAGGCCGGGGTAGACGGGGTCTGCACTGATGACCTCTTGCAGCAGGCGGTCATGCAGCGCCTGGTCAAACATCAAGCGGGCGTATGTGCGGGCGTATTCTACCTTGGTGATCAGGTCCTTGCCGCCGGAAATTTGAATCGCACGTTCAAAGTGGAGGCGGCCCTCTTCCGGTTTGCCCCCCAATGCCGGAGGAAGCTGGCTGTTGATGACGCCCAAAAACAGGTGGGCGCGCCCCCAGTCGTGCTCTTCATCGATTTCGATAACGCGCTGCATGATCGCCTCCACACGGGAGAGATCGGCCACGGCGTTCCAGTCTTTACTGTGCGTTTGAATCCAGCCCGCCCAGGCGGAGCCGTAGGTAAACAGCGCATCAATATGGCGTCGGTTGACCTTTTTGAGCTGGGCGGCAAATTCACTGATGGGTGATTTTTCCGCCGAACAGATGGTTGGAAAGTCGTGACACAGCGCGCGACGACCGTGCTCCCTGGCCTTGTCCGAGAGGCGGGCGGCGCGTTCTTTGTCCTGAATAAAGACGGTGGCATAAGCACCATTCAATGTTGCGCTGGCACGCAGCAAGCTCGGGTTGTCCGGGCTGTCGAGCAGTAAACTGTCGAGCAGAATCAGGAACGTGGGGGCACCGGCCTTGACCATTTCGGGGTCGTCCTGGTTGAGGATGGCGTTGCCCAAATTCGTGGCGAAACGGTCGGCGACCATACTGCAGCCGCTGCTGAGCAGAGCCAGCAATAGAAGGGGGAGTAATCTGTACACGGTGGTGGTCTGGATGGATCTGTCGAGTTTGAAGAATCGAGCAGTCTACCTTGCTTTTCTGGCACTGTAAAAGAGTGTGAGGGGGCACCGTTTTCGTGTTGACCTGATAGGGTGAAATCCCTAATCTTGCCGCTTCACGGTGGGAGGCAGAGTAAAAGACTCTGGAATCGCTGTGTTTTCATATTGAACAATGTCTTGATGAACAATCACTAGGGATCCGGTAAATGAAAAAAGTTAGCTTGGCAGTGGTCGGTGGTATGGCAATGGTGGGCGTGGCATCCGCGCAAGCTGGCGATGCCTCGTGGAGCGGTGAAGCAGAGTTGGGTGTGGTGGCCACCAGTGGTAACACTGAAACCCAGACAATCAATGCCAAGGCCAAAGCGGAGAATGAGCGTGATCAGTGGCGTCACAAATTGGCACTGGAAGCGTTGAATACAGAGAATGGCGGCGCCACCAGCGCTGAGCGATATAACTTCAGTGGTCAGTCCAACTACAAGCTCACCGAGCGTCAGTCCCTCTTCGGTATTGTGACCTACGAAAATGATCGCTTCAGCGGTTACGACTCTCGCACCACAGAAGCACTGGGTTATGGTGCCCGGGTTGTGGCGCAGGAGAATCTGAAACTGGATATTGAAGCGGGTCTTGGTGCACGTCAAAGCAAGCTGACGGTGTCGGGCGATACCGAGAATGAGGGCGTTGTTCATCTGGCGGGCAAGTTGGCCTGGGACGTGAGCAAAACGTCTCACTTCACCCAGGAGCTTGTCTCCGATATCGGCGAAGACTCCACCGTAACCAAATCAGTGACGGCGTTGAAAACGCAAATCAATGGCAGCCTGGCCATGAAGCTCTCCTATACCCTCAAGAACACCTCCAAGGTACCCACAGGTAAAGAGAAGACCGATACCGAAACCGCAGTGACGCTGGTATACGGCTTCTAAATCTGTTCCTAAGGTGCGCGTCTCGATCTCGCTCACTCGGGTGAGCGAGGAGGCCCCCTGGAATAGCTACCGTTGTTCCGCTCCCCATGCAGACACTGCATGGGGATTCTCCTCTCTTCTTCGCGTTGTTTCCCGTTTTCTTCTATTTTTTGCCGTTGTTGTTTTGTTCTGCTACGGCACCTGGCAACTGCTCTGCGGTTCTGAACTGAGAACATCGTCACATTGATTCCCCGCTTCCCGGCCGATACTTAGGCATATCCCGAAATTTATTTGGGCAACGAATGGGAAATGGTGTGGATGGTATGAACACGTCAGACAATAAAGTGGTTTCGCTGGAGCCCCGAGGCGCTGCCGGCGAGCGCACCCGGGCCCAAACCCTGGTGCTGGAATGCGAGGCCGTAGCGCTGCGCTATCTGCCGGCCCTTCTGAAAAGTATGCTGGACAGTGCCGACGACACGCTATTCGAACTGGCCGATAAGGCGGAGAGTAACACTGCCCAGAACGCCTACTTTGATGCCATGCGCGAGCTGCGGCTGAAGCGCCAGGCGCTGGAGCAGGGCTATGCTGATGTGCTGCGCCAGGGTTTTCAGTCGTTTCTCGAAGCCCCTGCCACGCCGATGGCGGATGAGCCGCTTTTCGATGCTGATGCCGACAGCATGATGCTGGTCGATGAGGCGGATCTGGAAGAGTCGCTGGCGGTGACCACCATGTTCTCCAAAGCCATGACCCGTTGCGCGCGTGAGTTACATGCCATCGAACACCGTTTTGGGGCACTGGCTTGTGGCCAGGCTGTGGAGGCGGAGGCGCTGCCCATGAGCCCGAAGGTGATTTGTGATGCCTTCCGCCACGCCATGCAGGTGTTCAGCGCCGAGACCAGGATCAAGCTGATTGTCTACAAACTGTTCGACAACAGCGTGATCGCCAATCTGTCTCCATTATATGAAGAGTGTAATGCCCTCTTGGCCGATGCCGGTGTACTGCCCAAGCTGCGCATGACGGTAAAAAAA
>JALTMR010000417.1 GCA_027001525.1 Gammaproteobacteria bacterium | reverse complement strand
GGAAAAGATCCAACTGGCGCGCATGTGCACTTCACCCTGGCGATGTTTGTAGATCAGCACCAGACAAATGGTATTGGCCACAAGCGCCACCATTCCGACGGAGACCATCATCATCGACTCCGGCTCACTGCCCACCACGGTACGGCGGACAATATCGAACAATACCCCCAGCCCGAGCATTATCTGGAAGATGCCGCTGATGTGCGCCGCCTTCGCCTTGACCAGCAAACTGCGCCCCACGGCATAAAGACCAATGGCGTAGACCGTGGCGTCGGCCAGCATGTCCAGCGAATCGGCGATCAGTGCGGTGGAGTCTCCGAGAATGCCGGCAACCATCTCAGCAACAAACATCACCCCGTTAATGGCCAGCAATAGGATGAGCACCCGGCTTTGATCGCGGTTTTTTATCTCAATCTCGCAACCACAACCAGACATCGCTAAACCACCTCATCCTTCAATGCTTCGGACTGCACACCCACCTGACAACGCCCACCTTCACGTAAACGGAGGCGTTCGCGAAAGCGTTTCAGATCGGTACCGTAAACCCCCTGGGAGTCGGGCAGAGCCCGCACCATTTTATACAGAAGCTCCAGACAGGGAGACTCAGACACCAACCGGTGATAGACCCAACGCCCCTCTTTCCGGGACACCAACACACCGGCCTGACGTAAAACTTTCAGATGACGAGACAACTTGTACGAAGGCTCCATCAAACTATCAACCAGCTCACACAGGCAAGACTCATCACCAGCCACCACCATCAACCGAACAACGCGCAACCGGGTCTCGTCCCCTAACGCCTGAAACACTGTTACTGGTTGAATGGTCTTCATTTGCATTATTGCACTATAGTACAAGTATCATCATCTAATCAAACAGTAATCCAAACAAGCCCGTCACCCACGGGAGGGACAGCAAACACTCCGGGGCGGATGGAAAAAACAGACGTTGCTCACAAACCCCGAATGGGATCAAACACTACAGGCAGAGACAAAACAGAAATGATAGACACAAAAAAGGCCAGTAATTTACTGGCCTTTTTTATTTAAATGGCGCGCCCGGCACGATTCGAACGTGCGACCGCCTGGTTCGTAGCCAGGTACTCTATCCAGCTGAGCTACGGGCGCTTTGTGAGGTGGCATATTTTGCCCCCAAGGCTATTTAATGTCAACCATTTTATCAATGATTTCAATTAAATAATGGCGGAGAGCGAGGGATTCGAACCCTCGATAGAGTTTCCCCTATACACCCTTAGCAGGGGTGCGCCTTCAGCCACTCGGCCAGCTCTCCTTGGTCACAGGCGGGGAATTATACCCGAATTATTTCTGATGAAAAGCATTAAGTTAACATTAAATAGATTTAGCCATTCTCAATGCCGTGGAATGCAGACGCGGCCCCAGCAGAAGCGGTTGGGGCCTAAGAAAATTTCACTAAAACAGGTACATTTCGAAGTGATGCTCGGAAACAGGAGGGGAAATCAATCGTCAGAGGAGTGCGGCCCTTCCACGTTAGTTCCGGGCGATTCTCCGCTCTCAGCTTTTTCCTGCTGAATACGCTGATAGATCTCTTCTCGGTGAACAGAGACATCTCTAGGCGCATTGATTCCTATACGCACCTGGTTGCCCTTTACACCCAGCACGGTAACCGTCACATCGTCTCCGATGATCAAGGTTTCACCCACGCGTCGGGTTAAAATCAACATAGCCTTCTCCTTGTTCTTGCGATCCTGGACTTTAGGCCGGAGCACTAACTTCTCACGCTTCTGTTGGCCAATGCCTGCCTTACTTGTCTTCATATATCGACCGCCTAACTAGGAACTAAAGTTGATTTACCTGAGGAGAAAACACAGATACCACACCCTCTTCTTTAAGTAAGAGAAGTGACATCCATACACCTGATTTTGTATGTAACAAACTACTACGCAGATTTTTTATCCAGACCAAATGCTGAATGAAGAGCACGAACAGCTAATTCAAGATACTTCTCATCGATAACGACGGAAATTTTTATCTCCGAGGTCGAAATCATACGAATATTGATTCCTTCTGCTGCCAGAGTCTTGAACATCGTACTGGCAATACCCACATGGGAGCGCATACCCACACCCACGAGAGATACTTTTACAATTTTGTCGTCGCCAACCACCTCTCGAGCACCCAGCTCCTCCGATGTGTTGGACAATGTTCTCAATGCTTTGTTGTAATCATTACGATGAACGGTAAAGGTGAAGTCAGTCGTACCATCCTCGCCAATGTTCTGGATGATCATATCCACTTCGATATTGGCGGCACCGATGGGCTCAAGAATGTCGCCCGCAACGCCAGGCGTGTCAGGCACACCAACGATGGTTAATTTCGCCTCATCACGGTTGAACGCGATACCAGAGATCAGCGCCTCTTCCATTATCCCTTCCTCGTAACTTATCAGAGTGCCGCCGCCTTCGGTGAAGCTTGAAAGTACGCGCAGCGGCACGTTATATTTTCCGGCGAACTCAACGGAGCGAATCTGCAGCACCTTCGAACCCAAACTGGCCATCTCCAGCATCTCTTCAAAAGTAATTCGCTCCAGACGCCTCGCCTCTGGCACCACCCTCGGATCAGTGGTGTAGACCCCATCAACATCGGTGTAAATCTGGCACTCTTCGGCCTTTAAAGCGGCCGCTAGCGCCACCGCCGTGGTATCAGAACCACCCCGCCCAAGCGTGGTGATGTTGCCATCCTCGTCTCGCCCCTGGAAACCCGCCACAACAACAACTCGACCTCGATCCAAATCCGCCCGCATTCGCCGGTCATCGATTTCCAGGATGCGCGCTTTGTTGTGCGTGCCGTCTGTCAGGATGTGGACCTGAGCGCCGGTATATGAGCGCGCCGGACAACCCCTTTTTTCCAGCGCCATGCTCAACAAAGCGATAGTGACCTGCTCCCCCGTGGAGAGCAGCACATCGTACTCACGAGGGCTTGGCACCTCCTGAATAGACTGAGCCAGCGCCACCAGCCGATTGGTTTCACCACTCATTGCCGAGACAACCACAACGATATCGTTCCCATCGTCGCGCCATTTCTTCACCTTATCTGCCACAGCTTCGATACGTTCAACCGTGCCGACAGAGGTACCACCATAT
>JALTMR010000416.1 GCA_027001525.1 Gammaproteobacteria bacterium | reverse complement strand
TAAAGTGAACATTGGTGAGGCTGTCGGTGTTATTGCTGCCCAATCTATCGGTGAGCCGGGCACCCAGCTGACAATGCGTACATTCCATATTGGTGGTGCGGCTTCTCGTTCTGCAGCTGAAAACAGCATTGAAGTGAAGTCCGGTGGCAAGGTTCGCATGTTCAATATCAAACTGGTTCGCCACGCCAGCGGCAATAACGTCGCAGTGTCCCGCTCCGGGGAGTTGATTGTTGTGGATGATCACGGTCGTGATCGCGAGCGCTACAAGGTGCCTTACGGTGCAGTTCTGTCTGTCAGCGACGGCGATGCCGTTGCGGGTGGGCAGGTCGTTGCGAACTGGGATCCTCACACTCACCCGGTCATTACCGAGGTGGCAGGTATTGTTACCTTTAGCGACTTTGTTGAGTCTGTGAGTGTGCAGCAGGTAACGGATGATGTGACTGGTTTGACCAGTTTGGTTGTTACAGATCCTAAGCAGCGCGGTTCTGCGGGTAAGGATCTGCGTCCCATGGTTAAGCTTGTTGATGAGTCCGGCGAAGCTTTGTGTATTGCGGGTACCGATATTCCGGCAATGTACTTCCTGCCTGCAGGTGCGATCGTAAGCTTGGTGGATGGGGCTCAGGTTGGTGTGGGTGACGTTCTTGCCCGTATCCCGCAGGAGTCTTCCAAGACGCGTGATATCACCGGTGGTCTACCTCGTGTGGCGGACCTGTTTGAAGCACGTAAGCCCAAGGATCCTGCGATTTTGGCGGAAGCGACCGGTACGGTGGGCTTTGGCAAGGAAACCAAGGGCAAGCGTCGCCTGGTTATCACCGATAAAGAAGGTGAGCGTCATGAAGAGCTGATTCCCAAGTGGCGTCATATTACTGTGTTTGAGGGTGAGCATGTCGAGCGGGGCGAAACCATTGTTGATGGCGCGCCAGTGCCTCACGATATTTTGCGCCTGTTGGGTGTTTCCGAATTGGCAAATTACATTGTTAATGAGGTGCAGGAGGTTTACCGGCTGCAAGGGGTAGGTATCAACGACAAGCATATCGAGGCGATTATTCGTCAGATGTTGCGTAAAGTTGAAATCGAAACGTCCGGGGATAGTCGTTTTCTCAGAGGGGAGCAGCTGGAAGCGGCGCGCGTCCTTGATGAAAACGATAAGCTTATTGCTCAAGGCAAGGTGCCTGCTACCTATCATCCTGTGTTGCTGGGTATTACCAAGGCCTCCTTGGCGACCGAGTCGTTTATTTCAGCGGCTTCTTTCCAGGAGACCACGCGAGTGCTGACCGAAGCGGCTGTCAACGGAAAGATGGACAGCTTGCGTGGCTTGAAGGAGAACGTGATCGTTGGTCGACTAATCCCGGCGGGTACAGGGCTGGCTTACCATGCGGAGCGCCTGCGCAAAGCTCAGGAGGCTGCTCAGAAGAGCTCCGCCGCGTCCTCTGGTCCTACGGCCAGTGAAGTTGAAGAAGCACTGAGTAAGGCGTTGTAGTTTCATTTTTTGCTTCATGTGTGCGGCGGGTGAATGAATTGGCCCGCCGCACCTCTGTTTTTTCAGAGATGAGCTTGACAGTTAGGTTGCACATCTCTAGAATTCCCGCTTCTTTGTGATGGGGTTGTAATCGAAGCCCGTTCAGGTTAGCTAAATTAATGGATTTTTACTCGTTTGTTGTCATCTTGATTAAGTTGGCGGCAGGGGGGTTTACGTTTTGATCGAGAGTTAGGTGAGGCCCTATGGCGACAATTAATCAGTTGGTGCGCAAGCCAAGAAAGAGCAAGGTTGAGAAGAGTAATGTTCCTGCCTTGGAGGCTTGTCCTCAGCGGCGTGGTGTTTGTACTCGTGTTTATACGACAACCCCAAAAAAGCCGAACTCCGCTTTGCGTAAGGTGGCTCGTGTGCGTCTGACCAATGGCTTTGAAGTGACCAGCTACATCGGTGGTGAAGGTCATAATCTTCAAGAGCATAGTGTTGTTTTGATTCGTGGTGGTCGTGTTAAGGATTTGCCTGGTGTTCGCTATCACACAGTACGGGGTACGTTGGACACCTCGGGTGTTGATGGGCGTCGCCAAGGACGTTCCAAGTATGGCGCTAAGCGTCCGAAAGGTTAATTAGGATTAAAGGTTAGGTAGCTGAGATGCCAAGAAGAAGAGAGGTACCAAAGCGTACAGTTCTCCCAGATCCGAAGTTTGGAAGTGAAGTGCTGGCGAAGTTCGTGAACGTTTTGATGATGAGTGGCAAGAAGTCTGTTGCCGAAAGTATCGTGTATGGTGCTTTGGATAAGGTTGCAGAGCGTTCAAATCAGGAGCCGTTGGAGGTTTTTGAAAAGGCGCTTGAGAATGTGAGTCCAACAGTTGAGGTTAAGTCTCGTCGTGTGGGTGGTGCAACTTATCAGGTGCCCGTAGAAGTTCGTTCCGCTCGTCGGGCGGCGCTGGCGATGCGTTGGTTGGTTGATGCAGCGCGTTCGCGGGGAGAGAAGTCTATGGGGTTGCGCCTGGCTGGCGAAATCATGGATGCCTCCGAAAGTCGTGGCTCCGCAGTCAAGAAGCGTGAAGATACGCATCGTATGGCTGAGGCTAATAAGGCTTTTTCTCACTACCGCTGGTAGTTGTTTGTTGGTGGCTGTCTGCGTTTGATGGCTGAGGGTAGTGAGTGTGGCACGTAAAACACCAATCGAGCGTTACCGCAATATCGGCATAATGGCTCACATTGATGCCGGTAAAACGACGACGACCGAGAGAATACTGTTCTATACAGGTATTTCTCACAAGATTGGTGAGGTCCATGACGGTGCGGCCACCATGGACTGGATGGAGCAGGAGCAAGAGCGGGGTATTACTATTACCTCTGCGGCAACAACTTGTTTCTGGTCCGGAATGGAAGGGCAGTATCCGCAGCATCGTATCAATATTATTGATACTCCCGGGCATGTGGATTTTACGATTGAAGTCGAGCGCTCGTTGCGGGTGCTTGATGGCGCATGTGCCGTGTTCTGTGCGGTGGGCGGGGTTCAGCCTCAGTCCGAAACAGTATGGCGGCAAGCCAATAAGTATCACGTTCCACGTATGGCGTTCATTAATAAGATGGATCGCCAGGGTGCAGATTTTTTTCGTGTGCTTGAACAGATTGAAGAACGTTTAGGCAGTCTTCCCGTTGCCGTGGTTATTCCTATCGGTGAGGAAGAAGGCTTTAAGGGTGTGGTCGATTTGATTCGGCTGAAATCGATCTACTGGAGTGATGCGGATAAGGGCGTCGCTCACGAGGTTGCTGATGTTCCTGCTGAATTGCTTGATTTGGCGCAGGAGTATCGGGAGAAGATGGTCGAGGCTGCGGCCGAAGCCAACGACGAGCTGATGGAGAAATACCTCGAAGAGGGTGATCTCTCTTGCGAGGATATTCGTGCCGGACTTCGGGCACGCACCATCGCCAGCGAAGTTGTGCCTGTATTGTGTGGTTCTGCCTTCAAGAATAAAGGCGTCCAGGCAATGCTGGATGCAGTTGTTGATTATATGCCGTCTCCTGTCGATGTTCCCGCCATAGCTGGCGTGCTGGACGATGCGGAGGAGAGTGAAGCAGTAAGGCATAGCTCCGATGAAGAGCCTTTTGCTGCGCTGGCATTTAAAATTGCGACGGACTCATTTGTTGGTACGCTGACATTTTTTCGTTGCTACTCCGGAGTGGTTCGGGTTGGAGATACGGTGTTTAACCCGATCAAAGGCAAGAAGGAGCGAATAGGTCGGCTCGTTCAGATGCATGCCAATAGCCGGGAAGAGATTAAAGCGGTTCGGGCGGGAGATATTGCTGCTGCTGTGGGTCTCAAAGATGTTACTACCGGTGAAACCTTGTGCGCATTAGATTCGGTGATTACGCTGGAGCGCATGGAGTTTCCCGAGCCAGTGATTGCTGTTGCTATCGAGCCTAAAACTCAGGCAGATCAGGAAAAGATGGGGTTGGCTCTGGCGAAGCTGGCCCAGGAGGATCCCTCTTTTCGTGTGCGTACCGATGAGGAGTCCGGGCAAACGATTATTTCCGGGATGGGTGAGCTTCACCTGGAGATCATTGTGGACCGACTCAAAAGAGAGTTTAAGGTTTCAGCCAATGTCGGCTCGCCCCAGGTTGCTTACCGGGAGACCATGCGAGGAAGCATTGAGGTCGAAGGCAAGTTTGTGCGCCAGTCCGGAGGCCGGGGTCAATACGGCCATGTCTGGTTGAGACTGGAGGCGCAGGAAGCTGGAGCCGGTTACGAGTTTGTTAATGAGATAGTGGGTGGTGCTGTTCCTGGTGAATACATTCCTGCGATCGATAAGGGCATTCAAGAGGCCATGGGTGGCGGTGTGTTGGCCGGCTATCCGGTTGTCGATATTAAGGCAACGCTTTTTGATGGCTCCTATCATGATGTTGACTCAAATGAGAATGCATTTAAAATCGCCGCGTCCATGGCGGTTAGGGAAGGGCTTATGAAAGCCGGTCCCGTGTTGCTGGAACCGCTGATGAAGGTCGAGGTGGTAACGCCCGAGGACTATATGGGCGATGTCATTGGGGATCTCAATAGGCGGCGCGGTCTAGTTCAGGGGATGGACGATTCGCCATCCGGCAGGTTGCTGTCAGCCGAAGTGCCGTTGGCAGAGATGTTTGGTTATGCAACAGCGTTGCGCTCGATGTCACAGGGGCGGGCAACGTACAGTATGGAATTTGAGAGATACGCGGAGATTCCGGGTAACGTTGCTGAAGCGGTTGTTAAAAGATTAGTTTAGAAATTAGTGAATTTAGTTTAAGAGGGTCGTCGCTGTGTCCAAAGAGAAATTTGAACGTACGAAGCCACACGTAAACGTGGGCACAATTGGTCACGTAGACCATGGTAAAACAACGTTGACTGCGGCGCTGACCGTAACGCAGGCGAAGAAGTTTGGTGGTGACTCCAAAGGTTACGACCAGATTGATTCGGCACCAGAAGAGCGTGCCCGTGGAATCACTATTGCAACAGCTCACGTTGAGTACGAGTCAGAGACACGTCATTACGCTCACGTAGACTGCCCAGGTCACGCTGATTACGTAAAGAACATGATTACCGGTGCGGCCCAGATGGATGGTGCCATTCTGGTTTGTTCCGCCGCTGACGGCCCGATGCCCCAAACGCGTGAACACATTCTGCTGGCTCGCCAGGTGGGTGTGCCCTACATCGTGGTCTTCCTTAACAAGGCAGACATGGTTGATGATCCAGAGTTGCTGGAGCTGGTTGAGATGGAAGTGCGCGAGCTGCTGGACAGCTACGAATTTCCTGGCGACGACACGCCGGTTATTATCGGTTCAGCGCTGAAAGCACTGGAAGGTGATGACAGCGAAATCGGTACCCAGGCCATCGCCAAGCTGATTGATGCGCTGGACACCTACATTCCTTTGCCAGAGCGTGCCATTGATGGTGACTTTCTGATGCCAGTGGAAGATGTGTTTTCCATCTCCGGTCGCGGCACCGTAGTGACTGGTCGTATCGAGCGTGGCGTGATCAAGGTCGGCGAAGAGATCGAAATTGTTGGTATTAAAGATACCGTCAAGACAACCTGCACAGGTGTTGAGATGTTCCGCAAGCTGCTGGATCAGGGCGAAGCGGGGGATAACGTTGGCGTGTTGCTGCGTGGTACCAAGCGAGAAGATGTTGAGCGTGGTCAGGTACTGGCCAAGCCCGGTTCAATCACGCCTCATACCAAGTTTGAAGCAGAGGTCTACGTTCTGGGTAAAGATGAAGGTGGTCGTCATACACCGTTCTTTAACGGTTATCGTCCACAGTTCTATTTTCGTACCACAGACGTAACAGGTGCGTGTGACCTTCCGGAGGGTGTTGAGATGGTAATGCCAGGCGACAACGTTGCCATGACAGTTACCCTGATCGCGCCGATAGCGATGGAAGAAGGTCTGCGTTTTGCGATTCGAGAAGGTGGCCGTACTGTCGGTGCCGGTGTTGTTGCTAAAGTTGTTGAGTAAGCATCTGTAGCAAGTTAGTTGTGCGGGAGCGTCCCGAATTGCTCGGGACGTTGTCGTTTTTGTTGCTAGTCACTGTTTTTTAAAAGTGTTCTAGGCCAGTAGCTCAATTGGCAGAGCAGCGGTCTCCAAAACCGCAGGTTGGGGGTTCGATTCCCTCCTGGCCTGCCATTTTTTCGCATAGGGCGAATTAAAGGTATATGGATAAAGTTAAGTTAGCGATAGCTACACTTCTACTTGCCGGAGGTATTGCAGGGTTTTATTGGTTCGAGGATCAATATGGGCTGTTGCTTCGGGTTGTAGGGTTGTTGGTAATGGCTGTGGTTTCACTGGCTGTAGTGTATCAAACGACGGTTGGTCGTCAGACTTGGGCTTATGTTGGTGATGCTAAGACCGAGGTGCGCAAGGTTGTTTGGCCGACCCGGAAAGAGACTGTTCAAACTACCCTGATAGTGTTAGTGGTGGTGTTTCTTGTCGCATTATTTTTGTGGGCGCTGGATTCACTGCTGATGTGGTTGATGCGCCTGCTTACAGGTTAAGGGGACTAGTTGCATGTCGAAGCGTTGGTACGTAATCCACGTGTATTCCGGATTTGAAAAACAAGTGCAGCGCTCGATGGAAGAGCGGGTCAAACACGCTGGAATGGAAGAGCGGTTTGGCGAAGTGCTTGTGCCGACGGAAGAGGTGGTCGAAATTCGTGGCGGCCAGAAGCGTAAAAGTGATCGTAAATTTTTTCCCGGCTATGTGCTTGTTCACATGGAGCTGGACGATGACACCTGGCATCTGGTTAAAGATGTGCCCAAAGTTATGGGGTTTGTCGGTGGTACGAGCGACAGGCCTGCGCCTATTTCTGATAAAGAAGCAGAGCGGATTCTTCAGCGTGTTCAAGAGGGTGTTGAAAAGCCGAGACCCAAAGTGCTGTTTGAACCAGGTGAAGTCGTGCGGGTCATTGAAGGGCCGTTTGCCGACTTTAATGGCACCGTTGAAGAAGTGAATTATGAAAAGAGTCGCCTGCGGGTGGCGGTTCTCATATTTGGCCGGTCGACGCCTGTCGAGCTGGAGTTTGGCCAGGTAGAAAAAGGTTAACTTCCGAGCTTTCGGGTATCGGAATTCTTGCTGTTGGGGAGCCGAAAGGCGCTTGCACCCATCCTAGGAGTAAATCATGGCGAAAAAGATTGAAGCTTATATCAAGCTGCAGGTAAAGGCGGGTCAAGCAAATCCAAGCCCCCCGGTTGGCCCTGCGTTGGGTCAGCATGGCGTGAACATCATGGAGTTCTGTAAAGCGTTTAACGCGCAAACTCAGAGCCTGGAAGCTGGCATGCCAGTTCCCGTGGTGATCAGTGTTTATAACGATCGTAGCTTTACCTTTATCACTAAAACACCTCCGGCGGCTATCTTGTTGAAGAAAGCGGCGGGTATCAAGTCCGGTAGCGGTACACCAAATACCAAGAAAGTGGGTAAGGTGAGCCGTGCTCAGCTGGAAGAAATTGCAACGATAAAAATGCCCGATTTGACGGCGGCTGATATGGACGCTGCAGTTCGCACTATTGCAGGTAGTGCCAGAAGCATGGGGCTTGACGTCGAGGGAGTTGTATAACATGGCTAAAGTTACTAAACGCATGAAAGCCGTGGCCGAGAAGGTCACTCCTGGCGCGATCTACGCTGTTGACGAAGCATTGGGACTGTTGAAAGAGCTGTCCACAGTGAAGTTTACAGAGTCGGTTGATGTGGCTGTTAATCTGGGTGTTGATCCTCGTAAATCTGATCAGGCGGTTCGGGGGTCCACTGTATTGCCTAACGGCACGGGTAAGACGGTTCGGGTTGCTGTATTTGCTCAGGGTGCAAACGCTGATGCGGCAAAAGAAGCGGGTGCTGATATTGTGGGATTTGATGATCTCGCGGCCGAGGTCAAGAAAGGCGTGATGGATTTTGATGTGGTTATTGCCACTCCGGATGCCATGCGCGTTGTGGGTCAGCTCGGTCAGATTCTTGGGCCTCGAGGCCTGATGCCCAATCCCAAGGTGGGTACCGTGACGCCCGATGTGGCCACTGCTGTTAAAAACGCTAAGGGCGGTCAGGTTCGTTACCGCACTGATAAGTCTGGCATTATTCACTGCGCTATCGGTAACGCCTCTTTTGATGTGCCGGCATTGCGCGGAAATCTGGATGTTTTGCTGGCCGATTTGATCAAAGCGAAGCCCAGCAGTGCCAAAGGTGTATACGTTAAGAAGGTCACTGTCTCCACAACCATGGGGCCTGGTCTGGCTGTGGATAAATCGACGCTTTCTCTTTAAAGCAATTTTATGCCCCGTTACCACTATTGCGAGTTGTGGTGGCGGGGCTTTTGACTTTGGAGCTGCCGACTTTTGGTCGGCAGTCGTCAAAGACCGTAGGTGTTAACTCGCTTAATTGGTAACTCTGCCTACGTAGACGGTGCCAACCTGTACATTAGTTTTTGTATGGGTCGCCGTGGTTTGGCAACAGCATGTGCTGTTGATTATGGTAGACCTAATGGAGGTTTGTTATGGCTCTTAATCTGAATGATAAGAAAGCCATCGTAGCTGAAGTCGCAGACGTTGCGGCTAATGCTTACTCCGCTGTTGCTGCTCACTATATCGGCCTGACTGTAGGAGATATGACTGAGCTGCGCAAAAAGGCGCGTGAGTCCGGTGTTTATTTGCGTGTTGTAAAAAACACCTTAGCTCGCCGCGCTATTCAGGGTACTGATTTTGAATGCATGTCTGACGCTTTAGTTGGCCCCTTGGTGCTTGCGTTTTCGCAAGATGACCCTGGTGCTGCTGCTCGTGTAATTAGTGAATTCACGAAAGATAACGCTAAGCTTGAAGTCAAAATCGTTTCTATCGGTGGCAAATTACTGGCTGCTGGCGAAATTGATCGCCTGGCCAAGATGCCAACGAAGGATCAAGCTATCAGTCTGATGATGGCTCTGATGAAAGCCCCTGTGGAGAAGCTTGCTCGCACACTCAACGAAGTACCTACCAAGGTTACTCGTGTGGTTGCTGCGGTACGGGATCAGAAGCAAGACGCTGCTTAATTGCTGCGTAGCGCATCTGCTTTTCGTGACGAAGGTTTTAATTTAGATCGATATAAATTTTAGGAGATACTCAAATGGCTGTATCTAAAGACGACATTTTAGAAACAATCGCCAACATGTCCGTAATGGAAGTTGTTGAGCTGATCGAAGCGATGGAAGAAAAGTTCGGTGTATCTGCAGCTGCGGTAGCTGCTGCGCCTGCTGCTGGCGGTGATGCTGGTGGTGCTGCTGCTGAAGAGAAGACCGAGTTTGATGTTGTAATGACAAGCTTCGGTAGCAACAAGGTTTCTGTGATCAAGGCCGTTCGCGCGATCACTGGCTTGGGTCTTAAAGAAGCTAAAGAAATGGTTGAAGGCGCGCCTGCAACTGTTAAAGAAGCAGCGGCTAAAGACGAAGCTGAAGAGATCAAGGGTAAGCTTGAGGAAGCTGGCGCTTCTGTTGAAATCAAGTAAGTCCTCGCTACACTGGATGTTAACGCATCCATAAAGGGCTGGTGGCAATTGCCACCGGCCTTTTGCCGCTGGTGCGGCCTGTCTTTCGAGACAAAGAATTTTTACCGCTGAGAAGATTCCTGCTTTGGGTGTTCTTGGTGGTGCAGTAGTAATAGATCCCCCCTGTGTTAGGTATAACGACTGAGGAACTCCGATGGCCTACTCTTTTACTCAAAAGAAACGCATCCGAAAGACTTTTGGACAGCAGTCAAGTGTTCTCGATGTGCCCTACCTCTTGGCTATCCAAGTGGATTCCTACCGCAAATTTTTGCAAGCGGATGCTTCTGTAGAGGAGCGGACCGAAGTAGGCCTGCATGCTGCGTTTAGTTCTGTTTTCCCGATTAAAAGTTACACCGGCAGTGCCGAGCTTCAGTATGTGAGCTACCGCCTGGGCAAGCCGGTGTTTGATGTGCGTGAGTGTCAGTCCAGGGGTTTAACCTTCGCTGCGCCGCTGCGCGTGAAAGTACGTTTGGTGATTTATCACAAAGAGACCTCCGGTGGAGAGCGCTCGATTAAAGATATCAAGGAGCAAGAGGTCTACATGGGTGAGTTGCCCTTGATGACTGACAACGGCACCTTTGTGATAAACGGCACTGAACGAGTCGTGGTTTCTCAGCTCCATCGCTCACCCGGTGTTTTCTTTGAGCACGATAAAGGCAAGACTCACTCGTCCGGCAAGTTGCTTTTCTCTGCTCGCGTTATCCCCTATCGCGGTTCCTGGCTTGACTTCGAGTTTGATCCCAATGACTGTCTGTTTGTTCGTATCGACCGCCGCCGCAAACTGCCTGTGACTGTTTTGCTGCGTGCACTTGGTTTGAGCTCTCTCGATATTCTGGAGGAGTTCTTTGAAACGAACACCTTCCGCTTTACCAAAAAGGGTCTGCAGCTGGATCTGGTACCTGAGCGTCTGAAGGGTGAAACGGCGTTGTTCGATATCAAGGACGCTGATGGCAAGGTGCTGGTGGAGCAAGGCCGTCGCATCATGGCGCGTCACATCCGTCAGATGGAAAAGGGCGGGATGGATAAGCTGCTTGTGCCGGATGAGTTTGTTATCGGCAAGGCCATCGGCAAAGATGTTATCGATAAGTCCACGGGCGAAGTGATTGCCAATGCCAACGACGAAATTACCGAAGAGTTGTTCGAGAAGCTGCGCGAAGCAGGAGTGAAGGAGTTCACTACACTCTACACCAATGAGCTGGATCACGGATCTTACATCTCCGATACGTTGCGCATCGACCCCACCACGGATGAGCTGGAAGCCCTGGTGGAGATCTATCGTATGATGCGCCCCGGTGAGCCACCAACGAAAGAGTCAGCCCAGGCTCTGTTCGGTAACCTCTTTTTTACCAAAGAGCGTTACGATCTATCCGCGGTAGGGCGCATGAAGTTTAATCGCCGCCTCAAGCGTGAAGAGGAGACGGGATCCGGTACGCTAAGTAACGAAGATATTCTTGACGTCATCAAGGCGCTGATCAATATCAAGAACGGTCTGGATACTGTGGACGATATCGATCACTTGGGTAATCGCCGTATCCGTTCCGTGGGTGAGATGATCGAAAATCAATTCCGTATCGGTCTGGTGCGTGTTGAGCGTGCGGTAAAAGAGCGCCTCAGCCTGGCGGAGTCTGAAGGCTTGATGCCTCAGGAATTGATTAATGCCAAGCCGGTTTCTGCAGTGGTGAAGGAATTCTTTGGTTCCAGCCAGCTGTCGCAGTTCATGGATCAAAATAACCCGCTGTCAGAGGTGACTCACAAGCGTCGCGTTTCTGCGTTGGGCCCTGGTGGTCTGACCCGCGAGCGGGCCGGATTTGAAGTGCGAGATGTGCATCCGACTCACTATGGTCGCGTCTGCCCCATCGAAACGCCTGAGGGGCCAAATATCGGTTTGATCAACTCCCTGGCCTGTTTTGCTCGCACCAACGCCTATGGCTTTCTTGAGACACCCTATCGTAAGGTTGTTGATGGCAAGCTGACGGATAAGATCGAATATCTGTCAGCGATTGAAGAGGGCGAATTCGTGATCGCCCAGGCCAATGTTGCCGTCGATGAGAACGGTGAACTGACCGAGGACCTTGTCTCCTGCCGGCATAAAAATGAATTTACCTTGTCACCAAAGGATCGCGTTTCCTATGTTGACGTCTCCCCGCGTCAGATCGTTTCCGTTGCTGCATCGCTAATTCCTTTCCTGGAGCATGATGATGCTAACCGTGCCCTGATGGGGTCAAACATGCAGCGTCAGGCCGTGCCGACGTTGCGGGCGGAAAAGCCGCTGTCGGGTACGGGCATGGAACGTACTGTGGCCATCGATTCCGGTGTGACCGTGGTGGCTCGCCGTGGTGGTGTGATC
>JALTMR010000415.1 GCA_027001525.1 Gammaproteobacteria bacterium | reverse complement strand
GCCTGAATTCAATTTCGAGATAGAGATCCCCCGCCTTGCCCTGGCCGATACCCGCGCCGCCCTGACCCGCCAGACGAATATGCTGGCCCTGGTGCACACCCTTGGGAATCCGGACATTGAGCGTACGATTCTTCAGCTCTGGCCGACCATCCGGGCCCAGTTCAGTGTGACGCAGCGTGATGGTGCGGGTGGCCCCGTGATAGGCATCCTCCAGGTCGATCAACACCTTGGCGTGGCTGTCTTCTCCGCGGGCATTGACCTGCCCGCCACGCGCGTAACCACGCGCGCCCTGAGCGCCACCGAACAGCGACTCAAAGAAGTCACTAAATTGCGATGCATCCGCCTCGGTAAAGCCACCACCGTGGAACTCGAAGCCCTGATCCCAGCCCGGCGGGGGTTGAAAATCCTGCCCCTCTTTCCACTTGGCGCCCAGCTGATCGTAGGCCGCCCGCTTCTCGGGGTCTTTCAACACCTCATAGGCCTCACCCACCTCTTTGAAGCGTGCTTCAGCGTCTGGCTCCTTGCTGACATCGGGGTGAAACTTACGCGCCTTTTTGCGGTAGGCCCGCTTAATCTCATCCTGAGTGGCGCTGCGTTCGACGCCTAACACTTCGTAGTAGTCTTTAAATTCCAATGCTGGCCCCCTGGGTCGTTGATTTACAGGGCCGTGACGAACACCTGAAAAGCGTTCGCCACGGCGCACCTGATGGCAGAAAAGACGATGCTTCCATCTTTAGCCTGATTCCTGATTACTCTATTTCCACGGCGTGGCGCCTGGCCCCGCTTCTGGGCAACTCGATCCGCAACACGCCTCGGCGATACTTCGCCTTTGCCCGGCTTCCATCCACATTCTCAGGTAACGGGATGGCTCGCTCAAAAGTGCCGTAGGCGCACTCGGCGATCCGGTAGCCACCCTCGCTGCGTTCGTTCTGATAGCGCTTCTCGCCGCGTACAATCAGTACGTCATCCTGAACACAGACATCAAAATCGTCCAGCTCCATCCCCGGGGCTTCCAGGCGCACCACCATCTTGTCGCCCTCGTCGTAGAGGTCTGCTGCCAGCAGTCCCCACTCACTGCCCCGCACCATGGCGGAGGTCTCCTCACGCTGTGTCGATTTGCCGGGATGAAAACGGGTCAACGCGCCCGAGGCACGCGAAACAAGGTGCCGCCAGCCTTCAGTAACCGAGTCCCAAAAACGAGTAATGCCACCGCGCAGCTCTTCAAGTGTAGACATAACCATCACCTCCTGTTGGCGAAACATCCAGCTCCACCCCTCCCACAACCAGCGGGCACGGGGCACCTTTTCAATCACATCACTCCACCTTAATAGTGTGGCGCTTTGCCGGCGCGGCCTTGGGCAGAGTCAGCTCCAGCACGCCGTCTTTAAAACTGGCTTTGGCCTCCTCACTCTGCACAGTCGCAGGCAGCGCCACGGTACGCGAAAACGAACCTTGAGAGATCTCACGGCGGTGATAGTCACCCTCCTCTTTTTCGCTCTCCTGCCTGGTGGTGGCGTTGATGGTGACGCTGTCTTCCGTCAGGGAGATGTCCATATCGTCCTTGTTCACCCCCGGCAGTTCGGCCCGCACGACGACGGAGTCGTCCCGCTCCACCACATCCACCTTGGGCGAACGGCCCGCAAAGGGTGCCGCCACCTCAGCCCAGGCCGGCCATTCGTGCCGCAGAGGCTGCATCCAGCCCCGAGGGAAAAAATCTTCAAACAGACGATCCATCTCGTCAAATGGGCTCATGGCACGAACCCGCTGCTGTTGCAGTTTTCCGCCTTTCTCAGAAACGGCCGGTTTTTTGGTAGTGACTTCGTTCATGATTGCATCCTCCTTGCTCTGTCTCGACTGAAATTCACACGAAAATGCTGACATACTCCAACGCCACTTTCTGCCACCCTGGTTACAGAGCCGTCGCTTCAAGTGACTGAATAGAGCGTCCCTGCAATCTGCTATATGAGGTCACCCCACCTACATTCAAGTCACCCCCCCGCCACAGCATACGGCTCGATATACCCATTGGAGATGGACCCGGGCCAGCCTGCTTTTGGTTTTTCTAATTACGAACGATTCCTATTTACATTCGCATTCCATTAATTCATAATTCTCCTCCATCAGTACTTAGCCCAACGACAAAGAGCATTAAACACCTCCCCCGGTGTGCTCCAGAAATTTGAACCAGAGGAACCCTGAAGTGAAAAGAAAATTGATTCGTGATGCTGTCGCCCTTGCCGCATTTGGCCTTGCCCTGCCGGCGCTGGCCGATGAGCCCTCACAAGCGTCGGATGATCGTGCCAAAGTGCTGGACAAGATCATGGTGATTGGCAATCCGGCGGATATCGCAAAGATGCCCGGCTCGGCCCAACAGGTGACCAAAGAGGATATCCGCCAGCAGAACTATGATGATGTTAACCGGGCCCTGCGCAAGGTGCCCGGCGTCTACGTGCGCGAAGAAGATGGCTACGGCCTCTTCCCCAACATCAGCCTGCGCGGAGTAGACACCACTCGCAGCGCCAAGGTTACCTTGATGGAAGATGGCGTCATGGTTGCCCCGGCGCCCTACTCCGCCCCGGCCGCCTACTACGCGCCCACCGCCGGGCGCATGAGCGGGCTGGAGGTGCTGAAAGGATCGAGCCAGATCAAATACGGCCCTCACACCACCGGGGGGGTGATCAACTACCTCTCAACAGCCATTCCCACCCAAAAGAAGGCCTACCTGAAGTCGACCTTTGGCAGCTTTAACGAGCAGCGTACCCACGCCTACGTCGGCAACACCTTCGATACCCGTGCCGGTCAGTTTGGTGTGCTGCTGGAAGGCTATAAACGCCAGAGTGACGGCTTTAAAACCATCGACGAGACCCCCGACTTTCGCAATGGCGACGACACCGGCTTTAGCAAAACCGACACGATGATCAAATTGTCGTGGGAACCCAACACCGAGATCTACCAGCGGCTGGAGCTGAAATCCGGCAGCAGCGAACTGGACGCCAACGAAACCTACCTCGGCCTCGCTGATGAAGACTTCAAAGCCAACCCCAACCGTCGCTACGCCGCATCGCGTTTCGACAACATGGCCAGCGAACAGGAGCAGACGTTTTTGCGTTACAGCATCAGCCCCGACGATGACCTGGATATCG
>JALTMR010000414.1 GCA_027001525.1 Gammaproteobacteria bacterium | reverse complement strand
GGCGCTGTAGATAATCAGCAGACAAAAAGGGATCAGAAAGAACAGCACACCGAAAAGATCAATCCAGGCGCGGCGCTGATCCGTCATCCGGCGCGATTGGTAGAACACATCGACGCGCACATGCTCGTTATGCTTGAGGGTATATGCGCCACCAAGCAGAAAGATCAGACCGAAGAGGTGCCACTCCAGCTCCTGCAGGGCAACGGAGCCCGCTTGAAACAGGTAACGCATGGCGACGTCATAACAGACCAGCAACACCATGGCGACAACCAGTAGCGCGGCAAAGCGCCCCGTCCACTCGCTGACAGCCTCGATGCTTTTTTCGACCGCGACGGCAGCGCGAACGATAACGTTAGGGAGTCCGGACATGGGCAATGGGTACCTGCTGGAGGAGAAACCAGGGCGCGATTCTACCCGCTATGCTCTGCGCTTTGAAGCGAGAATGGGGGGCCGCATCGATCAGGCCCTTCATCTCTGGTCTGTTTATGGTAAAATCAACATAACCTGAGCATAACGATCAGGTATTATCAAGTAATCGTTATTAACTTTTAAGCTACGGGATCATTACCAATGAATGCTGATCAACACATGAAAGTTGCCATGTGGCACATGGAACAAGCTCGCCTGCACATCAACAACGACACTCACAAGTGCGGCTGCCCACCCAACGAGCACGACCAGAAAGCGATCGATGCGGTTGAAGCCGGCATGTTGAAGATCGAGGAAGAAGTCTCCTGCTCAACTAGCTAAAAGCCAGGCTGAACACGAGTCAAAAAGCCCCGTCTGATCAAATCAGGCGGGGCTTTTTGTTGATTTATCAGCCGATTACTTTCGCCCACCCGGTCTCACAGCTTGCCGGCATATTCCACCGCCACTCGACCGTCCGCCCCCGCACGGCCCAGCGCACCAATTCCCTGCGCCAGCATTCTGTTACTTTTGTCTCGGGCGGCGATGTGCCCCTTAAACTGGTAGTTACCGGCGGGGTCCAGCGTAGCCACGCCATCAAGCGCAATGACACCGCCTCCGTCTTTTACCACCCCTTTGATGCCACTCTCTTCGGTGGTGAGCACGACGTTGAAATCCCCCAGCTTCATCGCCATCGGCGCCGTGGCCTCCGCACCACGCCAATGCACTACGCCGTCAGCGGCCACCACCTGCTTGTCTCGCCACACCAGCTCATCAAATTCAACGTCGATCAAGCCGCCAAGTTGCACTGGCGCGATACCCAGCAGATGGTCGATGTCCATCAATGCGACCCGGCCCTGAAAGTCTTCCAGACTGACAGAACCATCTGCACCGAGACTGACGATGCCCTCACCGCTGCGACCAACGCCATCAAACGTGACATCCAGCTGCAAACGGCCCATCAAAAGGGACAGCGGCTGTGCCCGCCAGCTCACCTGCTCAAAGACCTGATCGCCGACCTGCAGCTTGGCGATTCGGCCACGCCACACCGTTCCCGCTATATTTTGAACGTACACCCCCTGCAACTGGCTGCGAACCAGACTGAGAGCCTGCTCGGCAGGAAAGGAGGCCACCAGGAAACTGATATAGGCAAGCAGGCCCAGGGTGATATATTTGACCACTGGCTTGAGCTTCATGCCGCCGGCTCCTTGAGGCGAATGCGGGCATTCACCCGGCCCGGCGCGTCCTGACGGTCAACGGTGATGTTTTCGACGATGACGCCATTTTTCTGTTCCAGCTTGATCAGCCAGCTCATCATGTCATCGAAAGAGGCCTGTTCAAGCCAGACGCGCACGGCGTCTTTTCCCTCGGGCTCCACCCGCTTCAGGGCAACGCCGAGCCTGCCGCGTTTGGCGGTTTGATCCACCAACGCCAGAAGTGAGCGAGCTGCGGCGGAACGTCCACCACTACCGGCTTTGGCCCGGCTCAGCTGCTTGACTTCGGCAGCTGAACGCTCCATCCACAGCAGCAGCGCCTGGTTCTTCTCCACCGCCTGCTCCATCCGCTTCAGGTTAGACTGAAAGGGGTCCCAGAGGCCGAAGTAGAGCAGGGTGATCGCCAGCGCCACCCCTCCCGCCATCAGCGTTTTACGTTCGCGGGCCTGAAGCCCCGACCACCACTCCTTCATGCGCCTTTCTCCGTAATTCTGAGACGGGCCTCAACAAACTTGTCCCGCGACGCAGCGGAAACAATCTCCACCGCCAGCGAGGTCTGGGTCGTCAACTGCTGTTTCAGCTGATCCAGTTTCTGCAGATCACCAATTTTAAGAGCCACGTCGAGACTGCCGTTTTTATAGCTCAGGCGTTTGATGGTCAGGCCGGGACTGGTTTTAAAAAGCTGGCCCGATTTTGCCAGCAGTTGAGAGAATGAGGCAGCAGAAGCGCCTCCCCCTCCGCGCAGACGTTTCAGGTGCTCCTCCATCTGGCGCTGAGGGTAGGGCACATTGTTCTCTTTCGGGAAGGCCTGTTTATAGGTCGCCACCACATCGTTCCACAGCCTGGCTTTTTCGCCGCTCAGGCGCTGGTAGTCAAAAACAGAGGTGGTGACCTGCAGCACAATGAGCGCCGCCGCCAGCCCCAAAGGCACTTTCCAGGGCCGCCAATGCTGGCCGATGCGCTCGCGGCGGCTGTAGTGGCCCTGCAGCAAGTTGATGCTGTCAGTGGTCTGGTAACCCGCGACCAGCAGGCTCAGAAGATCCTCCCGCATGGGCGCGCGGGTCATCTCCACATCGATATCGGGCAACGCCATGCGCAGCTCGCCGCATTCGTAGATCGCCAGTGTCGAGGGCTTTTCATCTTCTGCGGCATCGTCGATAGCTGCCTGCAAGATGGCCTGTGCATTGGCCACGTCCATCGCCATACCGGACTGAGGACCATCACGCAGCAACAGGCGCCCGTCAGTGCCGGCCAGCAGCGTCCAGGCCTCCCGCTCCAGGGGTAGGGCCAGCGTTTCAGGGATCAGCGCGTTGGGGGCGATGCCGGCCTCACGTAACATTGCCAGCCACGCATCCATCAGCTCACGGGCCACCACCGCTACGGCCACCTCATCGCCCTCGATCAGACCAAGACTGAAGTGGAGGCTGTCCACGTCGCTTGCCAGCTGCTCTTCCAGCAGATAAGGCACTGCCTGGCGCATGACGTTCCGACTCTTTTTCCCCGGCACCACGGCGCGCGCCAGCAACACATCCTCCGCTGGCACGATCACGACGACGTTGGCCCCTGCCGCATCCGCTGCCGCCTCTTCCAGGCTGCCCTTTTTGACGTCGGTTATTGATCCCTCAATCTCACCCGATTTAACCCAGGTGACTTGCTCTGACGCTTTTTCTAAACGAATAAATAGCTGGTGCTTCACCTAATAGGCTCCCTGACCACGCATCACTGAAACCACTGTTTTCTTTGCTGCATCTCGCTTGAGCAGGCTGTATAACTGCGCCCGTGCGCGGCCCCACTCGGTGTTGACGGTAACCAAAAAATAGCTGCTGGCGATGTCCAGATCGGTCTCCACAATATCGGTTCCTGCCAGTTTAGGTAACACAATAAAATCGTCGAGGCTGGAAAACCCCTCGTTGGGCGGCTCAGGGTCGCGCGCCTGAACCAGCTCTTCGCCATCTTCTTTACTAAACCCTTCCACCAGTGCAGCCAGTACAAGGTCGGGGGCAGTATTGACGTTGATGGCCGTACGCTCCGGCAGCGCCGAGACGTAGGGCGCCAGCGCCTGATACCCCTTGAAGCCAATCCCTTTCACCAGTGCCAGCTCACTGGGGCTGGTAAAGAGGCGGTTGGCGGCGCTGTAACCCTGGCCGGAGTAATAACTGTCTTCCGCGCCGTCAGGCAGTTCGTCACTGTTTTTGTCCATCCAGTCGATCACGGCATCAACAGCGCTGAGGTCGAGCCCCACCAGTCTCAACAGGCGGCCAAAGCGCTTCCTGGCCAATGGATCGACGCTGCCATCTGCCGCCAGCAGATTATTGAGGTTAAAACGGCCCTGCATGTCCTCCGCCCAACCGCTGATGAAACCCCCTTCAAAAGGCGTTCTGGGAATGCGGCTGACCTCCACCTCGTTCAGGTTATCCACCGTGTTTTGTTCAATATCCCGCACCAGCCAGCCACGGGCAACATCCTCTCCCGCCAGGGCCAGCAGATAGGCCCGGTCCTGATCGAACAGGTTGCCGGCACGGCGGATGTCCACCTGCTGGCGCGAAACCAGTTCGGCCACGGCGATGGTGATGACGGCCACCACCATAATCACCATGATAAGCGCCACACCCTGCTGGCGTCTCTTCATGAGTGGACAATCCGGAAAACGCGGTTGATGCGGCCCCAGTCTTCCAGCTCAACAGCGATGCCAATGGCCTGAGGAAGTGGCGGTTTGGCTGGATCTACCGGCGGCCAGAAATCCTGCCATTTGCCTGCATCGTCCATAAAACGAACCTCCACTGCCTTGACCTCGCCCATCAGTGGCTGCTCTGAGGCCAGGGTATCCGAGGCCCGGTCCAGTACATACCAGCTCTGGCGAATAAGCGTCTCATCCGCCAGTAGATAGGCAACCCGCTGAAGATGGGGGCGAGCCATGCCCACGGGGTTACGCCAACCGCTGCGGCTAAACGCCAGCACTGCAGTGCTGCCGGTACCACCCACCACGGCTTTCTCTTCACTGCCAAAGCTGTCACGCACGGGGCGATCAACGATCTGGCGAACATCGCGGGCGATAATGGTCATCGCCTTCTGCAGCTCGGTCAGGCGATCAGCCTGCTGCTGCGCCTGATTACCCAGATCGAGTATCTGGATCATGCTGGGGTAGGTCATGGCGGAGATCAGCGCAAAAATCGCGATGGCGATGATCAGCTCCAGCAGGGTAAAACCTTTCGTCCTCATGTGGGCTTGCCGAGAAATGCAACCAGGGTCGCCGTGACCAGGTCGTGGTCACGCTCCGGCGCTACCGCAACATCAAGCAGACGCAGGCGATCATCCGGGGCAGGGGGCTCGGAGACGGTGATGGTCCAGTACCACTCGATGCCCCCCATCTCGGCCGTCCCCTTCAACGTTGTGCCCACGGATGGCCACTTTTTGCTGAGCTGGAGTTCGGTCACCTGGTTGCTGGCAACCCAGTGAGCCATGGTCATGTCACGGAGATGTCCGGCGTTGGAGATGTAGCTCCCCACCCCCTTCATGGCCGCACTAAGGGCCACGGCGACGATGCCCAGTGCCACCACCATTTCTAGCAGGGTAAACCCCTTTTGCCGGCGCTTCACTAGAGTGACTCCAACGGGCCTTCCAGCACCAGATTTCCGGTGAGGCTGCCTTCGAGACGGTAAGCAGGGCCATCACGCAACTGCATGGTGATTTCAAACGGACTCATTTCGCCACTGGAGAGCAGGAGGATTTGCGAGGTTTTTTCGCCGTCAAAGAACAGCGACTGCATAGTCTCACCCTCGACGATGGCGTTGAGCTCAATATCGTCGGGCAACTCGCGCAACCGGAACATCTCATCACCTTCAAAGGGAAAACGTTTGCCCTCCTTCAGCACCATAAACTCATACGAGTGAGGTTTCAGGTCGAGCACAATCTCCTGATACTGCAAGACGGACTCTTCCGCAGCCATCTCGATCAGGGCGCGGAGGCGGTTAGCCTCCTCTTCCAGGAAGCCAGCCCGATCTGGGCCCCGCAAACTCATTGTGGCCAGACTGACGAAAATACCGATGATCACCAGCACCACCATGATTTCCAACAGGGTAAAGCCCTGCTGGCGAGCACGGGTGGCGACGGGAATCACAACAGCGGCCCTTAATCGTCAGTCCAGTTGCCTACATCAGCATTGGAGCCTTCGCCCCCGGGCTGGCCATCTGCGCCATAGCTGAAGATATCGATGGTGCCGTGAACGCCTGGATTAAGGTATTGATAATCATTGCCCCAGGGATCTTTGGGCAGGTTGTCGATATAGCCTCCCTCTTTCCAGGCCGGCGCATCGGCGGGTTTGTCCACCAGCGCACGCAGACCCTCACCCGTCGAAGGGTAGGCACCAATTTGCAGCCGGTACATATCCATGGCCGCCTTCAGCCGGGTGACATCGTGCTTGGCCGCCGT
This sequence comes from Gammaproteobacteria bacterium, assembly GCA_027001525.1. GTDB lineage: Bacteria > Pseudomonadota > Gammaproteobacteria > Tenderiales > Tenderiaceae > JALTMR01. The sequence goes on along the minus strand of JALTMR010000414.1, from coordinate 5,934 downwards.
TACTTTTGCCCCTTCCGCCTGGTCGGTCAGTTTCGGCGCGATAAAGGCTGCCAATATGCCGATGATGACGAGCACCACCATAATCTCGATCAGGGTAAAACCCGCCTGTTTTGCAATTTTCCCATTGCCTTTCATATTGCTCACTTCCTATTTAACCAATTGATTCATTTCGATAATGGGCTGCAGGATGGCCATCACAATGACCAGCACCACCGCCCCCATCACCAGGATCATGACCGGCTCGAAAACGCCCATCAACACGCCCAGCATGGTCTCCAGCTCTCGCTCCTGAGCGCTGGCAGCACGCTCCAGCATTTCGTCCAGATTACCGCTGCTTTCGCCGCTGGCAATGAGGTGCACCGTCATCGGCGGAAAATAGCCGCTGGCTTCCAGCGATTTGGAGATGCTGCCACCCTCGCGCACCCGCGCGGCAGCGTCTTCCACAGCGCTGCGCATGGGCAGATTGGAGATCACCTCGGCGGAGATCTGCATGGCCTGCAACACTGGGACACCACTGCCCACCAGAATACTCAGGGTGCGAGCAAAGCGGGCGGAGTTCATGCCCTTAATGAGCCGCGAAATTAACGGCAACCGCAGCAGGAATAGATGCAGCGCCCGGCGGGGGCCATCCATTTTCAGCAGGTAGCTGGCACTCACGGCAGCAATAATGCCGCCGCCAAGGAGAAAAGGCCACAGCACTTGCAAGGTGTCACTGACAGCAATCAGGCCTTGCGTCAACGCCGGTAACTCCTGGCCGGAGTTGGCAAAAACCCCTACCACCTTGGGCACCACGTAGGTGAGCAGGCCGATCACCACCCCTACCGCCACCAGAGCGATAAGCACCGGGTAGATCAGCGCCAGTTGAAATTTGGCCCGCAGCGCCTGGCGGGTCTCGGTGTAGTCCGCCAAACGCTCCAGGACACCGTCAAGATGACCGGACTGCTCACCCGCAGAGACCGTGGCGCGGAAGAGATCATCAAAAGCGTTGGGGAAATCGCCCATAGCCACCGCCAGCGGATGACCCTCTTTCACCTTGGCCCGTATCGCCAGCATGATATTGGTCACGCGCGGCTTTTCACTCTGGCGAGAGACGGCCTGCAAGGCCTCGTCGATCGGCGTCCCCACCCGCACCAGAGTCGCCAGCTGCCGGGTCACCAACGCCTGGTCCGCGGCGCTCAAACTGCCACGGCTACGACCAAAGGAGGCGCGCTTGCCGGCGCCGGACTCCCGCTGTTTGACCTCGACCACGTTAAGCGGTGCCCACCCCTTGTCACGCAGCTGCTGGCGGATCTGGCGCGGCGTATCCGCCTCCAGAACGCCCTTTTTCTGGCGCCCGTTATCGTCCAGGGCTGTGTATTCAAAAGCTCCCATGGCCTATGCAAGTTCCTCTGTCATCAGCCGCTACGCGTCACGCGCAGCACCTCTTCCAACGAGGTCTCGCCATTGAGGACGCGCCGTAAGCCATCGTCCCGAATACCCGGCACCTGGGTACGGGCATAGAGTTCCATCTCGTGCTCACCCGCGCCATCGTGGATCATGGCCTGAAGCGATTCATCCACAGGCACGAACTCGTAGATGCCGGTACGCCCCAGGTAACCTGACTGACTGCACTCCGGACAGCCGACGGGCACACAGAGCGTCGGGGCTTGATCGGGATTCCAGCCAAAGCTTTCGCATTCACTCGGCGTCGCCTGATGGGGCTGCTTGCAGTGCCGGCACAGTAGCCGCACCAGGCGCTGGGCCAACACACCGATCAAGCTGGAGGAGAGCAGAAAAGGCTCCACGCCCATGTCCCGCAGACGGGTCACAGCCCCCACGGCGGTATTGGTGTGCAGGGTGGAGAGCACCATATGACCGGTGAGGGAGGCTTGTACGGCAATCTCCGCCGTCTCCAGATCACGAATTTCCCCCACCATCACCACATCGGGATCCTGACGCAAGATGGCACGCAGGCCACGGGCAAATGTCATCTCCACCTTGGAGTTGACCGCCGTCTGGCTGATGCCGTCGATGTAGTACTCGATGGGGTCTTCCACCGTCATAATATTGCGCTTGGAGTCATTCAATCGGCCCAGGCCCGCGTAAAGCGTGGTGGTCTTGCCCGAGCCCGTTGGCCCGGTGACCAGGATGATTCCGTGGGGGCGCTGAATCAGGTGGTCCAGGCGCGCCATCGCCTCCGCCTCCATCCCCAGATGGGAGAGGTCCAGACGGCCAGCCTGCTTATCCAGCAAACGCAGTACCACCCGCTCGTTACCCTGACCAACCGGCAGTGTCGAGACGCGCACGTCCACCGGGCGACCGGCGATACGCAGCGAGATGCGGCCATCCTGGGGCAACCGTTTTTCAGCAATATCGAGTTGGGACATGACCTTGAGGCGAGAAATCAGTAACGGCGCAATCGCCCGCTGGGGCTCGATGATCTCTCGCAGTACCCCGTCAACACGAAAACGCACCACCATGCGCCCTTCGTAGGTGTCGAGGTGAACATCCGACGCCCCTTCCTTGATGGCCTGGGTTAGCAGCGCATTGAGAAGACGGATAATCGGTGCGTCGTCTTCGCTTTCAAGCAGATCTTCAGGCTCTTGCAACTCCTCTGCGATGCGAGAGAGATCCCCCTCATCACCGAAGCCGTCAATCATATCCATCGCTTCGGCAGAACCACTCTCGTAGTTTTGCTGCAACAGACGATCAAACTCACTGACATCCAGCCACCGTATCTCCAGCGGCATGCCGAAGTAGCGCCGAACCTCGGCCAGACTCATGGCGCTGGCACCACGTCGGCAGGTCAGGCTGACCTTGTCATCGGCAATACTGTTGAGCAGCACGCCGTGTCGCTTGGCAAAGCTAAAGGGCAGACGCGCCGGGCGAGCCGTCTCGGGCAGCGCTTGAACGTCACTGTGCATCAGTTCGGTGGCCATCGGCTCAGGGCTGGTCTGCGGTTTCATCTGCCGGCGGTTCGACCTGAGTCTCTTCAAACGGCGCGGGCAGCTGCATGAACTCCTCAAACGTCGGCATCACCGGGGCCACATCATCTTCCATCAGCGCCACACCGTGCTCACGAGCCTCCAGTTGCTGGGCACGAATAAAGTTGTATTTGCTGCTGGTCATGCGCGTGGTGGTGGCCGCATCGCGCAAAATGGTCGGGTGGATAAAGACCATCAGGTTGGTTTTTTCCTTAATCGTACTGCGATTGCGAAACAGCGCCCCAAGAAAGGGAATATCACCCAGGCCCGGCACTTTCTGCTCCGTCTCGCGCAGGCTGTCCTTGATCAGGCCACCCAGGGCGATGGAGCCACCGTCATCAATCATCACGGTGGTGCTGATGGAGCGTGTATTCGTCACCAGATCTGCGGCACTGCCGGAGCTGGAGGCGACGTCATCCACTTTCTGCTCGATGTCGAGCCGGATGGCATCCCCTTCGTTAATTTGCGGTTTGACCTTCAGGGTGATGCCCACATTTTCACGCTTAATGGTCTGAAACGGGTTTGTGGGTGAAGAGCTGCCTCCGGTCGCGCTGTACGAGCCCGTCACAAATGGCACGTTCTGGCCGACCACAATCTCGGCCTCTTCGTTATCCAGCGTGACGATGGTGGGCTTGGAGAGAATATTGGTATTGCCATCCCCCTCCAGCGCATTCACCAACATGGCAAAGTTGACATTCTGGCTGTCGAAGCGCCCCAGCCCCATAAAGGCTCCCGCCACAGAGGGGACACTGGTGGCCGCCCCGGAAGCCGCCGTGGCGGCGATATTCAATAAGTTGGCATTGCCCGCAAACGTCACACCGCCCACAGGTCCATCGCCGCCGGGCGTGCCGTCAAACAGCCACTGCACCCCCAGTTCTGCCAGGCGGTTTTGTGAAATCTCCGCAATCACCGCCTCCACCAACACCTGAGCGCGGCGCACGTCCAGCTGGCGAATAACCCCCTCAAGGGAGCGCATCACATCCGGTGCCGCAGTAATCACCAGGGCATTGGTGGATTCATGAGCCTGGATGTTCAGCATGGAACCGGCGGCAGCGTTTTTGCCTCCCCCTTTTTTCATTTTCTCAACGTTTTCACCCAACCCGGTTAAGACGGGCACCAGATCTTTGGCAGCGGCGTAGCGCAGGTAGATCACCTTGGTATTACCTGTACTCTCCAACGGCGTATCGAGATGAGTGATGAGCGCTCTGACGTTCAGGCGCTCTGCCTTGTCGCCAGACAAGAGGATGCTGTTGGTGCGTTCATCCGCCACCAGCATTGAACTGTCTGTGGATTTACTGTCGCGTTTGTTCTGCCGGCGCAGCGTTTCCAGTATCCGCACCACTTCAGTGGCGGAGGCATGTTTGAGGGGGAAAACTTCAACGTCGTTGACCGAAGCCACATCGACCCGTTTGATGATGCGAATCAAACGCTCCACATTATTGGCACGATCGGAGAGGATCAACACGTTGCTGGGAGCGTAGGCGGCCAGGTGCCCCTGCTGCGGAACCAGGGGGCGCAGAATGGGCACCAGCTGCGCGGCAGAGACATTCTCAATCTCGATCACACGAGTCACCATCTCATCCCCATGACCGGGCGACGCTGCGGTCACCACCGGTGTGCTGGACTGCTTGGCGTTCACATCGGGTAAAATCTTGATCAGTTTACCGGCCGGTACGGCGGCATAATTGTGTACTTCCAGGATGGAGAGAAACGTCTGATAGACCTCGCCCTTGTCCATGGGCTTGGAGGAGATGATGGTGACCTTGCCCTTTACTCGCGGGTCGATAATGAAATTTTTGCCGGTAAACTCGGATACCGTCGCGATCACCGTCTGAATATCCGCATCTTTCAGGTTCAGGGTAATTTTGGACTGCGCCTGAACTGGAGGCAGCAGCACAAATGTCAGCACCAGAGCCATCACCCCCCTCAACCAGGAAGGCCTGCGATAGCCGCTACTTCGATGAGTCATCCTACTCAGATTCATCCTTATACAAAACCTCATCAATTCACCGGCAAAGAAAAGTGCTGCCGTCGGCCATTTCGCTCGATTTCAATTTCCAGACTGGTCGCAGAAGTTAAATCACGAAGCACGCCAAAACCTTTTGTCGGACTATCCAGGGCGACCCCGTTCACACTGGTCACTACGTCGCCAGGCTGTAGCCCGTACTGACGCAAAAACTCGGCATCACGACCCGGCTGCAAGCTATACCCCACAAACCGGCCCCGTTTTCTCACTGGCGCGATAGTCACTAGGTCGGCCACCTGCTCAGGATTATTTAACAGCGTATCGCGGTACTCTCTCAAACTGATGTTGCTGCCGCTGGGGCGACTGTTCCGCGTCGTCCGGGGCACGCGCGCGTTACGCGTACGAGTCGCAGGCGCAAGGTTTAGCGACTCCTTGGGCAGTCGTAGCGTTTCATATTTACCACGTCGCTCAAGCACAATTCGATCCGCATGAATCTCTGTTAATTTGGCATTTCCCGGTAACTTCTTCTTGCCGCCAATCTTGTAGAACTCTTCCTTTCCCGAGGGACCCGCCACAATAGCCCACGATTCATCCGGATTGTCTGACGCCAGCAAACCACGCAGCGTCAACTTGAGCTTTGTTTCCGGGATCTCTTCCTGAGCGGGTGCCGCAACGGCCCTGTCGGCCTGCCCAAACAGATGCCACTGAGGCAGCTGTTTGACCAGCGCGGCCCGCCGATCCGTCAAATTTGCGCTCTGCCCAGATACAGATGAAGAGACTGCCTGAGGAGGTAAAGGCATCGGTTCTGGCGCGGGAGTCAAACGCCAAGTAAGCTGTGCCAAGCTGTAGCTCAACATCAACACCAGTACCACATTGATGCCATTGACCAACTTCGGATTGGCGTCGGTCACTAACGACAACACATTTTTCCATGCTAATGCGGGCACTTAAAGCTCAATCCTGCTCTCAATATTTAGAAAACCAACACACTACTCACCACCCGCC
>JALTMR010000413.1 GCA_027001525.1 Gammaproteobacteria bacterium | reverse complement strand
CGCCTTAACTGATTGGCCAGCTCAACGCCTTCATCGCACTCACAATGTTCGAGCAACAAGTTGTAACGGTGCTTGGCCCGCTGCCCCAGAGCATCGCGATCCCGAATCCGGGAGGCCAGCAAACTCACCACCTGACGATCGATCACATCATCAATCCCTAACCAGGTTTGGTGCTGATGACGGGAAGAGGGGGCGATTTCGATCTGCAGTAAAATATGTTCTTTTGGTTTTTGCAGTGTCAGTAAGGCACGGCTCAGGCGCTCGGCAAACGCCGACTCATCGAGCAGCGGCGTCAGAACATCGTGCGGTCCCTGACGAAAGACACTGGCCAGCAGGCCGCTGATATCGGTCAGATCCCTGATGGTCATGGTGGCACCAATGGCGCGCCTGTCATCGCTCTCGTCGTAGACGGGCACGGTGTTGGTTTCAACAAACACTTCACGCCGGCTACTGGTGCGCAAAATACACCCCATGCCGTTGGTTAACGAGACGCCGGAGATCACACAGCTGCGAAAAGGATCATCCATGACGCTGCCGTTACTCTCGTCAATCAACTCAAACAGTGACTGCCACGACTCGCCCAGTACGCTCGCGGAGTGACAGCTGATCAACTTCATCGCAGCCTTGTTGACGAAGGTCAGACGCCCGGCGGCATCGCAGCAGATGATCGCCTCACTCATCGCATCCAGGGTGAGCTGAAGATACTTGGCATGAGCATCGGACTCGCAGCACACTCGCTTGCCTCTGCCCGCCCCCAGCATTGAGAACATAGACATGATAACCCTCCTCCTCGCACGCCCGGAATTGAAATCAAAGCCGCAACAATTTGACGATCAAAAACAGAGCGTAGCCATCCGGTTGCGTTGATTTACACCACAAAAACACGGGCCCAGTTTGACTGAGCTTCAAGCAAGCTTAAATAGGGAAAACTCGCTACGTGGACCCACCTATTCCCTGGCGGGCCCAGCGAGAAAAGAATCGAACAATGGCGTGTTCAGTGGGAACACGCTGGGGGCTGAAAGACTATTCAAGCACCGGTTGATGGTTGGGCACATGCAGCTCGTAAACGCCACACAACACAGAGACACTGACCAGATCAGAGACTGACGCCGCGCCGAGTTTCTCCATCACGCGGCGGCGATGGATCTCCACCGTGCGATGGCTGATATCGAGCCGGCGGGCCACATCCTTGTTGGTCTTTCCTTCTGCCACCAACACCATGACCTCCCGCTCTCTGGGTGTTAACTGGCGATATCGACTGAGCATTTCGGTACGCTCGGTTTGACGGCGGCGGCGCTCCTGGTCACGCTGCATGGCCATCTCGATACAACTCAACAGTTTATGGTTATCAAAGGGTTTTTCCAGAAAATCCAGGGCACCGGCCTTGAATGCCTTGACAGCAATCGGTACATCACCGTGGCCCGAGATAAAAATGATCGGAATGGTGATCTGCCTGCGCGTCAGCTCCTCCTGCAGTTCCATTCCACTCATCCCTGGCATACGAATATCCAGCACCAAACAACCCGGCCTGTCGGGCTGGTAGGCATCGAGAAACGCCTGGGCTGAATCAAACAACTCCACAACGTGGCCCTTTGACATCAAAAATAGACTGACGGCATCACGCACTGCCGGCTCATCATCGACCAGGAAAACGGTCGCTCTACTCTCCACCTTGTTGTACTCCTGCTACTGGTAATGTAAACCGGAAAATAGCACCGTTGGGTTCGGCATTTTCCGCCCACAAAACTCCACCATGAGACTTGATGATCGATCGACTAATAGAAAGCCCCATACCGAGTCCCTTACCTTTGGTGGTAAAAAACGCGTCAAAGACTTTGTTTCGTGTCTCCTCATCAAAACCAGGCCCCGTGTCTTGCACCGAGAACTCTATGCACTCGGCCCCACTCCTCTTTGTGGTCAGACTCAGCGTTCCCCCGCTGCCCATTGCTTCTATAGCGTTGTAGATCAAATTCAGCATTACCTGCTCGACCTGTATGGCATCCGCCGGCACCAGTGGCAGTGACTCATCCAGCAACATCTTGATCGTGACATTACGATCGCGATACTCCGGCTGAGCAATGGCCAACACCTCTTTGAGCAGCTCATTGATGTCAGAGGGCTCGCGCAGACCGCCCTCCTTGCGTACCAGACTGCGCAGACGGCGAATAATCTCACCCGCCCGCATCGCCTGGCCATGACTCTGCTCCAGAAGATAGGAGAGCTGTCGGGAGGCTTCACCTTCCACCCCTTTCAGCAACTCCATGCCGGTTTCGCTATAGCTGTTGATTGCAGTTAATGGCTGATTCAACTCATGCGCCAATCCGGAGGCCATTTCCCCCAGGGTGGATAGCCGCGCCACATGAGCCAGCTGATCACGGTGCTGACGTGCTTCTTCTTCAGCCCGCCGACGATCAGTAATGTCGGTCTGGATCGCCAGAAAATGGGTCACCTTGTCCGACTCGTCCTTGATGACGGTCACCTCCACTGCGGCCAGGTAGAGTGCGCCGTTCTTCTTTTTATTCCTTAATTCGCCTCGCCATGTCTGCCCCGATTTGACGGTTTGCCACAGCTCTTCGTAGACCTGTGCCGGCGTCTCTTTCGCCTTTAGCACGTCCACCGACTGACCCACCAGCTCCTGCCTGGTGTAGCCGGTCAGGTTCGTCAGGTAGGGGTTTACATATTCGATGATGCCATCCTTGCCGATGATGATAATGGCATTAGGGCTCTGCTCAATAGCGAGCCACTGCTTGCGCAGCGTCTCCTCTGAATGTTTCTGCTCGGTTAAATCGGTAAAGACGGCAAAGCTGCCCCGGTAGACGCCCTGGGAGTCACACAGAATCTGCGGTGAGATACGCAGACAGGCCAGCTCGCCGTTTTGTTTACTCAGTCGCGCCTCGTAGGCCAGTGCCTTGGCCTCCAGGTTACCGCGCATCACTTCCGCCCAGCGTTTCATATTGGCATCACCGATGAAGGTGGCAATGGGCTGGCCAATCAACTCGTCACGAAAATACCCCAACATATCGCACAGACTGTCGTTGACGTAACGCACCACGCCCTGCTCATCCTGAATAGCCAGCCCTTCGGTCATGGTGTCTACCAGATTCCGGTAGCGCTCTTCACTCTCACGCAAGGCCGACTCACCCGATTTCTGCTGGGTAATGTCCCGCACCACCATCACCACCCCCACCTGCTTGCCACGCGATTCAAAGCAGGGGTAGGCGGAGGTCAGCTGCCACCCTTCCATGGTCGGAAAGCAGGTCTCCAACACCACTGGCCCCTTGCCCGCGAAAGCCTGAATGCAGGGCGGGGAGACGGAGTCATCTTCAGAACCGTTGTAGAGCAGACGACAGTTTGCCCCCACCGGGTCACCAAAGATGGGTTTGAAGTAGTCACGCATGGCGCGATTGGCCCGCAGCACCGTACCGGCCATATCACAGACGGCGATGTGGTCGTTGACGGCATTAAAGGCCGCCTCCCACTCGCGCTCGGCCCGATGCAGGCTGCGCATGAAGAGGACGTTGCCCAGGGCGTCCGCAACGCGGTGGCCGATGTCGACAAACAGGCGCTGCTCGCTCTCGGTCCAGTTGCGAGCGTAGCTGCACTGCTGCACCACCAGGGCCCAGGGGGAGCCCAGACGCGGTTTGGTGGCCATGATCATCTGGGAGCGAACGGAGAACTCCCGCCGCGCTTCATCGATCACCCGCCCCGAGGCCGAGTCATAAACCACCACGCCATCGGCCAATAGCGCCTTGCGAAACACGCAGGCCATTTCGGCGCTCATGGGAATGTCCCGCAACATCGAGGGGCTGCTGACAAACGGCGTCCGCTCGCACTGAAACGAGACGGACCAGGAGGAGGCATCCGGATTGCAGGGCTGAATCAACCAGCTGCGATCACACTGGAAAATTGAGGTAATCGCCTCCATCAGCTCTTTTATCATCTTCTCCAGACTGGTGGTCTGACGGATGATGTGGTCGACCCGCCCCAGGTCCTCAAGGTATTTCCGATAGGCTGTCTGCTCCGCCTCATACTGTTTCAGCTCGGTCACGTCATGGGCCATGAGCAAAAAGCCGTTAAGGCTGCCGTTGCGGTCCCAGATGCCGGAAAGTCGCAGATCGATGTAGCGCGGAGTGTGGCTGCCCCCCATCTGGGCCGAGTGGCAGAAGGAACCGGCACTGCTGACGATATCTGTCGCCTTGTCCCACAAATCACCAGCAATGCCAAAGCGGGCGCAGACCTCCTTCACGCTGTCATCGCTGCTGGTGTCAAAGCCGTAGTCGAGAATCTCGGCTGCCGCCGGGTTGGAATAGACCACTTTGAAATCAAGGTCGGTCGCCACCACGCCATAGTCGGTAATGGAGCGCAGCACGTTATCGAGAATCAGCGTATCGCTCACCTGCAGGTGGCGGTCACTCAGACGCTTGGCCTGATGACGAATCACCTCGCGCAGAAAGTCGGTGTACTTCAGGCCAAAGCTCTTGATGATGTCGTGCTGCGTCACTAAACCGGCGGTTTTACCCACTGCATCCACCACCACGAGACGGGAGATGCAGTGCTGCGTCATCAGTTTGGAGGCGGCGTGGACGGAATCACCGCCCCGAATCGTGTACGGCGGCTGGCTCATGTACTGCCCCACCGGTTGCTCGAAAGCCTCCGCGTCGAGGTGCAGCAGGCGCACCACATCGTGCTCTGTCACCACACCACAGGGGCGGCCAAAACGCTCAATGACAATGCAATCGGCATGCTGCACATCCATGGCGTGGATCACATCGCGTAAACAGTCGTGCTCGGGGAAGGTAAGCGGCACATCAATCATGACATCGCGCACCGGCTTGAACTCGGAAAAGCCCTCGGGCCCCAGATGGCGCAGAAAGTCAGGCTCGGTCGCAATGCCGGCCAGCTTTGACTCTCCGTCCACCACCACCAGGTGGTGGATATCATGCTCTACCAGCAGCTGATAGGCCTCGCGATAGTCCATATCTGCCGAGGCGATGACCGGCTCGGTGGTCATGATGTCGCTCACACTCAGGTGGTGCCACGGCATCTGCTCGGCATTTCTCAGCAGGTCCCGCCCGGTAATCAGTCCCACAGGCTTTTCGCCATCGGTCACCGCCATACAACTGACGGCGCTGGCAGACATCTGAGCCAGCGCGGAGCGGGCCGAATCGTCAGGCACCGCACTCACTACAGGCGCACGAATGAGATCTGTAAGGGTTATTCTTGCTTCGAACACACTAAAAATCCTGACGGGCGAACAACCATCATGCCCCCACACCAATATGAGACCTTGGAAACATCTTCCCCAGCCACCCCGTAACACGCCTTCGTTTTGTAACGTTTTTTATCATATTTGGGCCGTTTATGTCTCTAAGGGAAATTCCCTACGATAGGACTCGGACAGACGCACCCACCCCCAACACCCTATAGTTATTAGTGACTTAGGGGCTGCCTGCGACCACCGAGGCGGCCCGGTGCCGGCTAAAACAAAAATCAAATCGCTGAGAGGAAAATGTCAAAATTTTGTCTTTTCAAACGATTTAATCGATTTCCCGTCCGACGGGGGCAGTGGCCGACCATAGCCACAACGCACTAGAGCGTTGACTAAGGCGCATAGAACGCTATCCGGGGGCCAGAATGCTGCGTCAAAATCAAGGCTGGCCCGCTATTTGCTGGTTAACAACAGACCCGTCAGCCCGTAAATGCAGTCGAAGGAAAACGTCACCAACCACAGCCCGCCCAATACACTGAATGAGGAGACCAACATGAGTATCTTCGATAACTACCAGGCAAGATACGAGGAAGCCCAGCAAGAGGAGATGTCTCTTCAGGAGTACCTCGACCTGTGTAAATCAGACCCCACCACCTACGCCACTGCCGCTGAGCGCATGCTCATGGCCATCGGTGAGCCCGAACTGGTAGATACCCGCCAGGACCCGCGCCTGAGCCGTATCTTCTCTAACAAAATGGTCAAGGTCTACCCTGCATTTAAAGAGTTCTATGGCATGGAGGAGACCATCGAGCAGATTGTCTCTTTCTTCCGCCACGCGGCCCAGGGGCTGGAGGAGAAAAAACAGGTGCTCTACCTCCTCGGCCCGGTGGGTGGCGGAAAATCGTCACTGGCCGAGCAGCTCAAGGCGCTGATGGAGGCCGTCCCCTTTTACGCCATCAAGGACTCCCCGGTAAACGAGTCCCCCCTGGGGCTGTTTAGCCGCAGTGAGGATGCCGGGATTCTTGAACAGGACTACGGCATCCCGCCGCGCTACCTGCCCGGCGTCATGTCCCCCTGGGCGGTGAAACGGCTGCATGAATTTGGCGGCGACATCTCCAAATTTCGTGTGGTGCGCCTGCGCCCCTCCATTCTCTACCAACGGGCCATCGCCAAAACCGAGCCGGGGGACGAGAACAACCAGGACATCTCCGCCCTTGTCGGCAAGGTGGATATTCGCAAACTGGAGATGTTCTCCCAGGATGACCCGGATGCCTACAGCTACTCCGGTGGCCTCTGCCTCGCCAACCAGGGGCTGCTGGAGTTTGTGGAGATGTTCAAAGCCCCCATCAAGGTGCTTCATCCACTGCTTACCGCCACCCAGGAGGGGAACTACAAGGGCACCGAGGGTTTTCCCGCCATCCCTTTTAATGGCGTGATCCTGGCCCACTCCAACGAGTCAGAGTGGCAGGCGTTTCGCAACAACAAGAACAACGAAGCTTTTCTCGATCGCATCTACATTGTCAAAGTGCCCTACTGCCTGCGCGTCTCCGATGAGGTAAAGATCTATCAAAAACTGATGGCCCACAGCTCGCTGAAAGCGGCCCCCTGCGCCCCCGACACGCTGGAAATGATGAGCCAGTTCGCCGTCCTCACACGACTGAAGGAACCGGAGAATTCCAGCATCTTCTCCAAAATGCGCGTCTACGATGGTGAAAATCTCAAAGATGTCGACCCCAAGGCAAAGTCATTGCAGGAGTATAAAGACGCCGCCGGCCCCGACGAGGGCATGACCGGCCTCTCCACCCGCTTCGCTTTCAAAATTCTCTCCAAGGTCTTCAACTACGACCACGCCGAGATCGCCGCCAACCCGGTGCATCTGCTCTATATCATCGAGCAGCAGATCGAGCAGGAGCAGTTCCCGCCCGAACTGCACGCCCGCTACCTGACCTACCTCAAAGGCTATCTGGCCCCCAAATATTCAGAGTTTATCGCCAAGGAGATCCAGACAGCCTACCTTGAGTCCTATACCGAATTTGGCCAGAACATCTTCGACCGCTACGTCACCTACGCCGATTTCTGGATTCAGGACTCCGAGTATCGTGACCCAGACACCGGCGAGATGTTCGACCGCGCCGCGCTCAACGAAGAGCTGGAGAAAATAGAGAAACCCGCAGGCATCAGCAACCCGAAAGACTTCCGCAACGAGGTGGTCAATTTCACCCTGCGGGCACGAGCCAACAACGCCGGCAAAAACCCCGCCTGGACCAGTTACGAGAAGATGCGTGCAGTGATCGAGAAGAAGATGTTCTCCACCACGGAGGATATTCTGCCGGTGATCTCCTTCAGCGCCAAAGCCTCGGCCGAGGACCAGACCAAGCACCAGGAGTTTGTCGACCGCATGGTGGCCAAGGGCTATACCGCCAAACAGGTTCGGTTGCTGTGCGAGTGGCACCTGAGAACGCGCAAATCGTCTTAGAACTCGCCGCCACGCCTGCGCGGAGCGGCTTAACGATGTAAGCGAGGATGCCGTATGACTCAGATTATCGACAGACGCCTGAACGGTAAAAACAAAAGTGCGGTCAACCGCCAGAAGTTTATTCGCCGCTACAAAAAGCACCTGAAAAAAGCGGTGGAGAAGGCGGTGGACAAGCGCAGCATTACCGACATCGAACGTGGCGAACGGGTCAACATCCCCGCCGGTGACATCTCCGAGCCCACCTTCGGCATTGGCGCCGGAGGCATCCGCGACATGGTTTACCCCGGCAACGAGGAGTTCGCTCAGGGTGATCAGATTCCCCGCCCGCCAGGCGGCAACGGTGGCAGCGGCAAGGGCGAAGCCAGCGACAGTGGCGAGGGCGAGGATGAGTTCGCCTTCTCCCTCTCGCGCGAGGAGTTTATGGATCTCTTTTTTGAAGATCTCGAACTGCCCAATCTGATCAAAACACAACTCGCCACCGAGACGCAGTTCAAGAAAGTGCGGGCCGGTTATACCCATTCGGGCTCACCCTCCAACATCAGTGTCATCCGCTCCATGCGCGGGGCAATGGCACGGCGCATCGCCCTCGCCTCGCCGCTAAAGCGCAAACTCCGCGCCCTGGAGGAGCAGCTCGCCAGTCTGCCGTCACAGCAGACGCCAGACAGCGCTGCGGTCATCACACTCAAGGAAGAGATAAAACAACTGAAAGAGCGTATCCGCCGGGTGCCCTACATCGACACCTTTGACCTGCGTTACAACAACCGCATCGACCAACCCATCCCCACCACCCAGGCTGTCATGTTCTGCCTGATGGATGTCTCCGGTTCCATGGGGGAGTTTGAAAAGGAGATCGCCAAACGCTTTTTCATCATGCTCCACCTCTTTTTATCACGCGCCTACGAGCGCATTGAACTGGTTTTTATTCGCCACCACACAGCGGCCAAAGAGGTGGATGAGGAGGAATTTTTCTACTCTCGCGAAACCGGCGGCACCATCGTCTCCAGCGCCCTGACCATGCTGGCCGACATCGTTCAGGAACGCTACCCCACATCAGAGTGGAATATCTACGCCGCCCAGGCCTCTGACGGCGATAACTGGGGGGATGACTCACCTCGTTCGCGCAACATGTTGATCGAAAAGATCATGCCCTATCTGCAGTATTACGCTTACATCGAAATTGGCGAAGGGAGCCCCATCGGCAACCTTTGGCAGGAGTATGAGAAGGTCAGCACCGCCTGCCCCAACTTCGCCATGGAGAAAATATCGGGGCCGGCAGAAATTTACCCGGTGTTTCGGAAACTGTTTGAGAAGCAATCATCATGAGCGCAAACTACCTGTCCCAGACCTCCGAATGGACCTTCGACCTACTGGCCGACTACGACCGTGAAATTGGCCGCATTGCCGCCGATTTTGGTTTGCAGACCTACCCCAACCAGATCGAAGTGATCTCCGCCGAGCAGATGATGGACGCCTACTCCACCGTCGGCATGCCGGTGGGCTACCACCACTGGTCATTCGGCAAGCAGTTTCTGAGCGTCGAGCAAAAATACCGCCGTGGTCACATGGGGCTGGCCTATGAAATCGTCATCAACTCCAACCCCTGCATCGCCTATCTGATGGAGGAGAACTCCATGACCATGCAGGCGCTGGTCATTGCCCACGCCTCCTACGGCCATAACTCTTTTTTCAGGAACAACTACCTGTTCCAGACCTGGACCAATGCCGACTCCATTATCGACTACCTGCTGTTTGCCAAAAACTACATCCACAAATGTGAAGAGCGATACGGAGCGGACGAGGTCGAAGCCTTGCTCGACTCCTGCCACACCCTGAGCAACTACGGCGTCGATCGCTACAAACGCCCGAGCAAAATCTCGCTCCACAACGAAGAACAAAGTCAGAAAGCGCGCGAGGCGCACCTTCAATCCCAGGTCAACGATCTCTGGCGCACACTCCCCAGCGACAACAGCAAACCGGATGAGGAGGCGAAAGAGGCGCTGTGGCCGCCCGAGCCGCAAGAGAATATTCTGTACTTCATCGAGAAAAATGCGCCGCTGCTGGAGAACTGGCAACGCGAGGTGATCCGTATCGTACGAAAAATATCTCAATATTTTTACCCGCAACGCCAGACACAGGTCATGAACGAAGGTTGGGCGACCTTCTGGCACTACACGCTGATAAATCAGCTCTACGATGAAGGGCTGGTCAACGACGGTTTTATGATGGAGTTTTTACAGGCCCACACCAACGTCATCTATCAACCGCCCTTTAACCACCCCTACTACAGCGGCCTGAACCCCTACACACTCGGCTTCAATATCTTTCAGGATCTGCGCCGAATGTGCGAAAACCCGACGGCCGAAGATCGCGACTACTTTCCCGATATCGCCGGCAGCGACTGGCTCAAAACGCTGGACTTTGCCATGCGAAATTTCAAAGACGAGAGTTTTATCGCCCAGTACCTCTCCCCCAAAGTGATCCGCGACATGAAGCTGTTTTCCGTGCTCGACGACGACGCGCAAAACAACAGGGAGGTCTCCGCCATCCACAACGAAAACGGCTACAAACACATTCGCCACACGCTGGCCGAACAGTACAATCTGGGCTCGCGCGAGCCGAATCTGCAGATATACAACGTCGATCGTCGCGGCGACAGGTCTCTGACCCTGCGCTATGAACAACACCACCGTCGCCCCCTGAACAGAGAGAGCGACAAGGTACTGAAACATCTGTCGCGTTTATGGGGGTTTGCCGTACGAATTGAGAGCGTCGATGACCAAGGCAACATCGAAGTCACCCATGAGCAGCGGGCAGATTGAGGAACCGTTAGTGCACCGAAAGCGCACTCCTGCACTCTAAAGAAACACCCTTCAGTGCCGAAACAAGGGTACATGTCCGATTTGGTGATTATAGGGAGTAGCACATGAGCAAGTTTATCCAATCTGTGGATGAAAGAACTCAACTGGCGGGCACCAATCGCCTGGAGATTCTGCTCTTCAGCCTGGGCAAGGACCAACAGACTGCGCGCGAGGAGGTGTTCGGCATCAACGTGTTCAAGGTGCGCGAAGTGCTCAATGTACCCGAAATCACCCACGCGCCGGATGTGCCTCCCGGCGTTGAGGGGATGGTCAGCCTGCGTGGGACAATGATTCCTGTGATCAAACTGGCCCATTTTTGCGGCGTCAATATCGAAACGGCCCCCAATATCCTGATCGTCAGCGAGTACAACAACAACATGCTCGGCTTTCTCGTTCACTCGGTGGAACATATCCTGCGGATGGACTGGAACCAGATCAAAGTACCGCCACCAATGATGGCCAATCGTATGGGCGGCTTGATTACCGCCGTCTCCGAACTGGAGGACGGACGCATCGTCATGATTCTCGATGTGGAGAAAATTCTGGCTGAAACCACCCAGTCAGAAGAAGAGGAAAAGCTGCTTTATCAAGACGTCGCCAAAATGGAAGAGCCCAAAACCATTCTGTTTGCCGACGACTCCTCGGTAGCACGCAAGCAGATCTCCCGCACGCTGGAGAAGATGGGGCTGAATTCGTTCAGTGCCCACAATGGTCTGGAGGCGTGGCAACGACTGAAAGAGATCAAGGAACACGCCGCTGAGCAGGACCTGCCCGTATCGCACTTTATCCAGGCAATTCTGACCGATGTCGAAATGCCGGAAATGGATGGCTACGTCTTGACTCGCCACATCAAGGAAGACCCGGCGCTGCGCGATATTCCGGTGATCATGCACTCCTCTCTCTCGGCCGAGGCAAACATCAACCTGGGCCGTGCCGTCGGTGCGGACTACTACCTCCCCAAATTTCACCCGGGGGAGCTGAATAAAATGATTCGCACCGCTCTGGGGGAAGAGGGTGACGAAAAGGTAGAACAGGCGCAATAAGAGTCGCACGCCCAGGCCGTTATTGGGTCAGTTTGACACCATCCAGGAAAAAGACCCGTTTAGGGTCTTCTCGCTCACAGACAAAAAGAATTTTGGATATCGCGCCAATATTCAATACGCCGTTACGTATCGAGTGCTTGATCTCGTCCACGCTAAAAGCAAACGCATTTTCACCATGGGCAATGGGAAGGTA
Source organism: Gammaproteobacteria bacterium (assembly GCA_027001525.1). Taxonomy (GTDB): domain Bacteria; phylum Pseudomonadota; class Gammaproteobacteria; order Tenderiales; family Tenderiaceae; genus JALTMR01. Next base: position 205 of record JALTMR010000413.1, on the reverse strand, counting down.
TTCGGTAAAACGTTCCGCATAGGCGGGGCTGTCGCGATCATCATCAACCCGAAACTCCAACACAAACGCCTCACCCGGATTGTATACGCTGAAAAGAAGACGGGAGTATCCTTCCCAGCTCTGCCGCCCTGCCAGATATTTCACCCCGCTCCAATCCCCCGGCACCGTCTCAACCCGTAAGTTTTGCTGGCCCTCGGCAACGTAA
>JALTMR010000412.1 GCA_027001525.1 Gammaproteobacteria bacterium | reverse complement strand
AAAACGGGCGCGGCGCGCCTCCGCGGGCACCACCGCCGGGTCGGCCAGTTGGGCCAGCGTGGTCACCTCAACCCCGCCCAGATTCGCCACATCGTCCGTGGCGCCATCAAGGTCAAAATCAGCCAGGCCATCGAGATCGTAAACGCTGCGGATATGCAGCAGCCCCACCGCTTCGGCGGCCAGCGCGTCGTTTACCTCGGCCGTGTAGTACTGAAAATTGCGCGGGCGAGCAGCAACAAGATCCGTGTAGACCGTGCCGCTGCGGGGCAACACAACGGGCAGCTGGGTGTCCTGTTGAAAATCGTAAATATAGATACCGTAAGCCGGAGGGGCCTCCACCGGCTCGGGCTGTGCCAGATTGGCGGCATTGCACGGCACGGCACGGCCAGCCGCCATCACCCGGCAGGGAGACCAGCTGATCAGCGCTCGCTGCGTCCCGTCCCACAACGGCGTAATGGCACCAAAGCGACCACCAGGGGAGACGCCATCGGCCATGTTCACTTGGTAGCGCGTGGCCTCCTCCAGCGCCTGAGTGCCGTCACCGCCAGCCACCAGCTGCGTCGCATCGGCAAAATTGGCGGTATCGATCAGCACCATTTTGTCGCCTAATTGACTCTCCTGTGAACGAATCACCGCCATCAGCCGGCCATCAGGAAATTCTTTTGGCTTGACGTACTGGTAGATTCCCGCCTCATCCTCGCCCTCCCCGTCGTGACTATGGGCACCGTAAAGTATCTCCAGGCCACTGCCATCGGGGTTCACTTTGTAGAGATTGATCGCGCTGCGATTGGCGACATTGTCCCAGCGACTGAAGACGATTTCACCACTGCTCAGCACCACCGGATCAAAGTCGAGACTTTGGTTAAACGTAATCTGTTCAATGTTGTCGCCACTGCCGCTCATCACATGCAGTGTCATGGCGGCGGCGTTGCGATCTTCATCCAGCGCGGTGAACTGCGGCTTGCCCTCCTGCAACAGAATTTTCTTCGACTGGCGCTGCCGGGTTGAGGTAAAGACGATACCGCCGTCGGTAAGAAAATGGGGCGCAACCTCCTCGCCACTCTCCGCGGCAATATCCGATTCAATCAAGCGGCTAAGCCGCTTCTCAGCAATATCGTATTGCCAGATATTCCAGCTCGGCTGGTCTTCGGGTTCGGCATCTTCGATCTCCGGTAAACGCAGGGCAAACAGTAACTTGGTGCCATCGAAAGAGACGGAAACATCCTTCACATCACCCCGACCCTGGGTCACCGCGCCGGTGATATTGATCTCTTTTGCCGTGGGGGAGGCACGTTCACGCAGGTAGAGATCGGCACCGGGATTAAAGGCCAGAATGTCACGAATATCGTTCACGGGGAGCGTGCCCGTCTCCTCATCCACAGGCACGGGGCGCTTGACGTAGGCGATGGGGAAATCGGCCACGGCGGGGTCGAGACCATCCTCCTGACCGCCGCCACAAGCAGTGAGCGTCGCCGCCACCAGGGCCACCAGAAACACCCCCATGCGACGGCAATTTCCAGCCACGTTTTCTGCTTTGTACGTCATCATCTCATTCATCACCGTTGTCTGGAACTGCCCTCTGAGACGCTCTAAAAATTCTGCACCACAGAGTCTCTTTTTCGTCACCGGGCACCACCATCATTACCTCGAAGAAACAGGTGTAACAGCTCTTGACCAGGCCGTCTGTGACCTGCGTCATTAAAACGGTCTCAACACCTTTTTACAACGCACAAAGTTAAATCGTCGTCGGCCAACGACAGACGCTCACACTTCGTTTTGTGGTTCAATCTTCCACGTCAACAGACTGGCTCAAGCCGGGGGAAGAGGTAGGTAAATATCCCCATTCGGTGACTTGGTTCACGGCTTACAGTAAGGGCCTCGCCTTACAATGAACCCGGCTCGATAACACGATTAAGCGGCTATCACGTCCAGGCGAAAAAGCGATAACCAGGAAAAGACCATGAACATATTCAAACAATCAACGCGACACAGCGCCGTGTGCTTTTCGTTAGCGCTAACGCTGGGTATGAGTTCGTTTTCTGCGCTGGCCGGCCCACGTGAACAAGCCAAGCGCATCCATGACCGCCTGGTGGGCACGCCACCTACCCCGGCCTGCCTGGATCAACTGCAAACCAAACTGGAAAACAGCGGTGCCGAGGCGGCAGCGCTGGATGCCATCGATGAGGACGGCAGCGGTGATGCCTGTACCGACCCGTCGTTTTACAACGTGACCTTGAAGAACTTCGTGACCCCCTGGACCAACGAAGAGCAAACCATGTTCGCTCCGCTCAATGATTACAGCGCCACGGTGATCGGCCTGGTGCGGGACGAAGATGACTTCAGAAAAACACTTTACGACAACGTCGCCTACGTGGGCGATGCCAGCCTCAGCCTGCCCGCCTACTCCACCACCAACAACAACCACTACGAGCGGATGGAGAGCGAAGGCGTCGACCTGAGAGCCGCCCTGGTGCGCACAACCCAGACTGCGCTCAGCGGCCTGGCTGAAGAGGGCACGGCCGGCATCGTCACCAGCCGGGCGGCGGCGAAGGCCTTTTTTGTCAACGGCACCAACCGCGCCATGTTCCGCTTCACCATGCTCAACCACCTCTGCACCGACCTGGAGCAGATCAAAGACCCCACCCGCGCTCACGACCGCGTGCGTCAGGACGTCTCGCGCAGCCCCGGAGGCGACAGCCGTATCTTCATGAATGCCTGCGTTGGCTGCCATGCCGGCATGGACCCCCTGGTGCAGGCCTACGCCTATTACGAATATGACTACGACCGCGACAACGACCCCGACGCCAACAACGGCCGCCTGATCTACACCCCGGGCGAGGTTCAGGGCAAGTACCTGATCAACGCCGACAACTTCAAATGGGGTTATGTCACCCGTGATGACAAATGGGACAACTACTGGCGCGAAGGCCCCAACGCCTTTCTCGGCTGGGATGAAAGTGCCGAAGGATCTGGCTACGGTGCCAAATCCCTCGGGCAGGAGCTGGCCAACACCGAAGCCTTTGCCCGCTGTCAGGTGCAAAAGGTCTTTAAAAATGTCTGCCTGCGAGACCCGGTCAACAGTGGCGACCAGGCCGCCTTCGATAACATGGTCAGCGACTTCAAGGCCAACGCTTACAATTTAAAGGGTGTGTTTGCCAACGCGGCAGCACATTGCAAAGGGGAATAGC
>JALTMR010000411.1 GCA_027001525.1 Gammaproteobacteria bacterium | reverse complement strand
ATGACGATGCCTCGTTGCCCGGCAAAGCTGTGGGCACCAAAAGCATCATTGAGTTTGATGAGCAGTGGAATGCCGAGAAACAGGATGGTGGCCAGCACGATCAGCGTCCAGCCGTAGTCAGCAGAGGCTGCGCCCAAAACGACGGCCAGGACCAGCATGCGTGACATCATGTTTTCCAGAATCTGCTTGCGGTTGTAGAAAATGACCGCCAGCAAGAGCGCTGCGGGAACAATGCCGGACACCCACTGGCTGGCGACCGGGTCGCCAGGTACTTTACCGCTGAATAGTGCGCCGAGGCTCTCCATGGGATTGATGCCCCATTCGATACCTGGCCATCCAAATCTGAACACCAGGGCAAAGATAGTCGCGGCGGCAATGCCGATCTGAATTTGCTTTTGCTGGCGTGCATCGACAGGGTCTCTCTTCCACTCCCAGGCCAGCGCCAGGGGGTAGGCCAGGGCGGCAGGGTGAATACTGACCATGGTGACGATCAACAGGTTTTGGGTGAAATACCAGCCACCCAGCGGCTTGCCTTTTTCTCGATAACGTTGATTGATCCACAATCCTGCGCCAAACCCCAGCAACAAGTAGGGGCCAATACCGATGGAGTTGATCTGCATGATTGCCAGGGGTGAGATCAAAAGTAACCCGCTGGAGATAAGTGCAGCTTCATCGCTGAAATGCTTTCTGCTCCAGCGATACAAAAAGGTGACAGCGCCAAAAAAAATCAGAAGCGAAAAGACTTTTAGTGCGACAAAGCTGCCCGCCCAATAGGCACCGAGGGGAAGAAAGAGCAATGCCCTCAGGTCGGGTGCCCCCAGGGTGACGATGGGATTGACCACGCGGTCAGCGACTGACCAGTTGAGTAGCAGTGCCCGGGCGGCGCTCTCTTCGATCCCGTAGGGGTCGAGCCGAAGCAGACTTAGGCTGAGGATTAATGCCCCCCAAACAATGAGGACGATGATTCCCCAGTACTGTTCCAATTTGGATTTAATCATTTCCATTGCTTTAATTTGTTGAGCTGAAAATCAGGTGCGAAATCATATCTGAAAACGCATGGGGCTGCACGCTGACGATGCGCGCGAAGCGGCTCTGTTTTGCCGTGCCAGTGTCGGGTGAATGCTTGCATTGCGCTTTGATCTCGTGATATACATCTTCCTCGGCGAAGTTGATGCGTTTTTTACGAAAAACATTTCGGCTAAAACTGGTGCTTAATGGGAGGCAAGCAATGTTAGGAACAGGTCAGATTTTACTCATCTATGGTATTTGGTTCGTATTTTCTCTGGGCTTAGCGGCCTTTATTCTCAAGAGAAATTCTTAACTTTTTCTAAATTAGTTTAATGTTGGTCGCTGGCGCTACCTGAGGGGGTTGTGCTGGTTTCTTTAAGTTTTATTTCGGGGGTTTTTAGCCGGTTTTGCTGAGGGGGGTTTCGTCCTGTCTGCAGCAATGAGGCTAAAAAAGACAAGAATCTGGGAGGGTGTCTTTCGTATGCGCACTTATTTGTTAAAGCTTGGGTCGGCGTCTGTGTTGGCGTTGATGATGATGTCTCCAGTGCATGCTGGTGGTAATAAGGTAACCGGTGCGGACTACGCTAACGGTAAGTCTGTTTTTGAGAATGGTAAGGGGGATGTTCCCGCTTGTAATTCTTGTCACGGTGCTACCGGTCTTGGGGATGATAATCTGGGTACGCCTCGCTTGGCGGGCCAGTTGTATCAGTTTCTGTATAAACAGCTTGATGATTACGCGAATGATCGTCGCCAGGATACGGCGATGTACGTGATGAACGCCAATGCCAAGGGGCTGTCGGAGGCTGATCGGCGTGACGTAGCTGCCTACCTGAACTCTTTGGGGCGCACTTTTAAGGGTAAGCAGTTGCAGGTTGCTTCTGGTGGTTCCGATATTGCTGCGCTGAAAGAGATGGGGACAGAGGTAGGGCAAGCCTACGTCGGTAAGATTATGGTGTATTACGGTGTGCCGGAGCGTGACATTCCTTCTTGTTACTCTTGTCACGGTTTTAACGGGCGTGGCGTTGAGCCAATGTATCCTCGGATTGGGGAGCAGAAGCTTACCTATCTTGTGGCTCAGTTGAAAAAGTTTCGAGACGGTGAGCGTAAGAATGATCCTATGGCGCAGATGCGAAAAGTTGCTGAGAAGCTGACAGATGAGGATATTCTGAATGTGGCGACTTATCTGACGCAGGCGCCGCCCACTACCTTGGGTAATACTCAGGTTCCACCAGAGCATTTGCCATAGTTTGTATTGCTTGTGTTTCGTGGTGTAGCTACATATGAAGCGGGGCGTTGAGTTTTCAGCGCCCCGTTTTTTGTTAATTTGGTGCTAGAGTGTCGTACTGCATGGAATGTAGGTCTTCATCCTCTTGTGGTCTTCAGTGTTGTGTCTTTGTTGTGGGTTAGTATATGGCTGGTAAGCAACCTTTAAAGCAGGGTGAAAAACTCCTGTTTGGTATCTTTGGTATTTTCCTTGTGGCTGCGGTGATTGGTTATGTTGCACTTGAGGCTTTTCGGTTGATGTCAGATAAGCCGATGTTTGAAGTGCGTACGCACTACACCTTTACCGAGCAGGGCAAGCAGGGTTCTAGAATATTCCGCGAGGCGCGTTGTACTGCCTGCCATCGAGCTATGCGAAATGGCACCAATATGGGTTTGAATCTTGATGGTATTGGCTCCAAGCGAAGTGAGGAGTGGCTGCTGAAGTTTATGCGTGACCCTGAGGCAACTTATGGTGCGCCGACGCTCGATCATGGCTTTGCCCCAAAAGAGGCGGCCTACGTGAGTAGTCTACCGTTGGCTGATTTGGAGGCGATAGCCGCTTTTTTATCGGGTTTGAAATCCGACCAGGGTGCGGCATCATCGCCGTTACCACCCAAGGGGGCGTCGGGGTTTATTGACGGAGCCCTGGAGACCTTTGCTCCCGAGGAGTGGAAGGACAAGTATCGCGATATTCGTGAGTAGTTGTGGTTTTGCGTGTTAACAAGAGTGTGAGAGGTGTTTTGTGAACGAGCCGTGGGTCCAGGATAAAGAATATACGCGCTATACCTTGTTGTTTGTTTATGCGTGCGTTGTTTATGCCATTATCGGGTTTTCGTGGGGGGCTTTAATGGGGGGGATTGCTGAGTTCCGTCACTTTGTTGATCATCGCTTGCACGGTAATTTGATTGTGAGGGCGCACACCCATATCAATCTGCTTGGGTGGGTTGAGATGGCGATTTTTGCGTCAGTGTATTACATCATTCCTCGTTTGGTCAGGCGGCCCATCTACAGTCTGAAGTTGGTTAAGGTACATTTCTGGATTCATAACGTTGGTTTGGTGGGGATGGTGTTGCTCTTTACCATTGCGGGCGTGCTGGGAGGGAATGCCAGTGTCTACTCTTCCCCGCAAGAAGTTGAGGCGATAGTTAAGCCTTGGCTGGCGGCGATGGGGATATTTGGAACCTTGGTTTTGCTTGCCAATATTATCTGGGCCTACAATCTGTATAAGACGTGTTCCGGGTGGGAGAAGGACTGATGAAATTTCGAGCTATAGTGGTGCTTTGGTTATTGTCCCTGGTGGTTTCGGGGTGTGGTGTTGCTCCTGAAGGTGCGTTGCACGTTGGCTCCGTCGCCCCCCAGGTGAAAACTAAAACGTTGGCGGATGTAGGGGGGGACTTTAGCCGTATAACGAGCTACAGATACCCTGATGAACGGATGTATCAGTATTCTCTGGATGATGCGTTGGCTCAGAACAAGACAGTGGTGTTGGAGTTTGCCACACCGGGCCACTGTACTGTGTGCGACAAGCAGCTTCAGATGCTCAAGGGGATGATGGATAAGCATGATGATGTGCTTTTTCTTCATATGGATCAGTACCAAAACCCTGAGGCATTTAAGGTGTTTAAGGTCATGGGAGATCCGTGGACTTATGTCATCGACAAGGACGGTATTGTGCGCTACAAGCAGGCCGGTCGGGTCTTGTATGGTGAGCTTGATGCCGTGTTGGGACGCGTGAAGAGTGCTGGGTAGGGTGAATGAGTAAGTCGCAGACGTATATATTGGTGCCCGATAAAAAGGGGGCTACGTGGGATCTGGTGATGTATGTGCCAACGGTGGTTGCGCTGGCATCTATCGGTCTTAAGCTTTGGTATGGCGGGGGGGCAAATCAGAGTTGGGCGTATTTGTTATTTTTTGGGGCAAGCTTCTTTTTTATTGCCGGGGCTAATCGGGTACTCTCTACCCGGTTAATGATTTTGCCTTCAGCTCCTACGGAGTTGTCAGTGTCCAAAAACGCCATCTCTGTAAAGATAAAACGTGGCGATCAAATAGAGTTGGTGAAGGACCTAAAATACTTCTCAGATTATGCAGGGAAGTCGTTTGCATTGACGGGTATGGATCTGTCAGGGAAGAAGAGGCAGTTTGTTTTTCATCGTGGCCAGTTCCCTGTTGAAAGTGAATATAGTGAGTTGCGTTCCCGTTTGTCTGTTTATAAGTAGTTTTTAAGAGCGGTGGCTGTTCTGTCGCCGCTTTTTGATATCCCATACCATGAGTCCCATGACGACAGCGGCAATGGTGCAGGCGGCAGCGATGAGTAGCGTCTCTGTCTCCTCCTCGACAAGTCCCCCTACAAACATGTGAATGGTGTAGCCAAAGATAAACAGCGAGGCTACGCCGGCAATGGAGTAGATAATGATTTCTTTCATTTGCTTAGAGTGTTTGGTTGATTTCAAGGATTGAACTGCTTTTTCTGTAAAGCCTAGGATACTGCAATCAGTCGCTCTTTCCTATGGCTTTGATCGGGCTGAGTGGGTTCTGTTCTTTGGTGGTGTGTCGTGTGGTTTTGTGCGGATGCGGGAGTTGTATCGACTATTTGATATGGCTTGTTGGGCGGTCTTGGGTGCTTCGGTTATGGGGGCATGAAAACATCTTCTTAGGTCATGGTTTGGGTCCAAAAAGGGCTTGACTGTTTGTGGTGGCGTGTGCAAATATCGCCAGTCAGTATTAGTTCCTAAAGGCGAAGTTTTTGTGCTGGAGGGCAATACCCAAATGGGAGGCATTTGAGTGTTGTTGCACAAGAAAAAGGGAACTGATTCGGAGTTCATCGTTTTGTTAGCTAAACAGCTAAATGGAGGGGAGTCATGGTAAATAATCTAACGCCAGCAAAGACCTTTATCGTTAGCCTGATCGGTGGTGTTACGACCGGTATGGGTAATGGTAGTGTGTTCGGCGCTGCTCTTATGTGTGCTTTAGGTCGTGGTCCCTTCGAGGACTGGGGCGGAATGGGTATGCAAGCTTTTGATCCTACAACTTTTACCGGTTTTATCGACTGGTGCATGATCGTGTTTGGTATCGCTTTTATGATTATTATGCTGATTACTTTGAATCGGCATGGTGAGATTGAGGCAGCTGCGGCGCGCCAGGCTGGGTAGTTGAGTTGTTTGTTTGATTGCCGGAAACCTGGCGTCTGTGCCGGGTAGCTGTGTTCTTTTGGGGAAATATTTCGGAGGGTTTCAAATGGTCGAGGCTATAGCGACTGTCTTGGGGATTGTTCTTGCCTTTTTAAGTATGTGGTTTGCTTGGTATCTGATGCTGCCAGGCAAGCACTAGAATCAGGTTGAGATCGAGTTTGAGTTTTACAGCCCAAATACTGGGTCTGTAAAGGTAGATTTTTTGGGGGAGGTTTAACACTATGTTGAAATACCTATTTGCGAAAAATGAAGATATTCCGCAGGGTAGTGCGGCAATATTTTTCGCTTTTTCGTCGATTGTTTGGTTTGTGGTCGGTACGGGTTTGGGGTCGTTTAATGCTGCAAAATTGGCATTTCCCGATTTTGTTACCGGTAGTGAGCTTTTTTCTTTTGGTCACATGCGTCAGGTACATGTTCTGGCTGTAATTTTTGGTTGGATCTCAATGGCATTTGCCATGGCGATGATGTATATCACGCCAGCGCTGGGTAATACCAAGCTATGGTCCGAAAAGCTGGGTATCTGGAACTGCTTTTTGTGGAATATCGGCTTGTCTCTGGGGTTGACGTTGCTATGGGCTGGTATCACTTCCGGTCGTGAGTATTCAGATTTTCCTTGGGTTATCGATCTCTACATCGCCGCTTTTATTGCCTTGCCTCTGGCTATTAATGTTTGGATGACTATCCTCAAACGTCGTACCCAGGGTATCTACACCACTAACTGGTTTTTTGGTGCGGGCGTGTTCATGGTAACCATCGTTTTTATCGTAGGTAACTCTCCCGAGTGGTTTAACCTTACCGGATTGAGCGAAGCCTATATGACTTGGTGGTTTGCTCATAACGTGCTTGGTTTGTGGATAACGCCAATTGCTGCGGCAATCGCTTACTACACTGTCCCTAAGGTGACGGGTAATCCGCTCTATTCTCACCGTATCGGTCACTTGCACTTCTGGTCGGTAGTTGTCTTCTACTCTACTCCTGCAGCCCACCATTTGATGTCAGCGCCTCTTCCTGAGTGGCTGAAGTCGTTTGCCTCGGTAGAGGGTGTGTTGATTCTTGTGCCAGCTATCGCGTTTGTCTCTAACCTGATTCTGACCATGCAGGGCAAGTGGCACATGTTTGTGGAGAACGTTGAGATCAAATTTACCATTACCGGTGTACTGATGGCGATTCCACTGAATATGCAGGGTGGTTTCCAGCAGACTCGCGCCATTAACTGGTATGTCCACGGTACGGGCTGGATTGTGGCTCATGCTCATTTGGCTTTGCTGGGCTTTTCTACCTTCCTGGAAGGGGCTGCTGTCTACTACGGTATTCAGACCATTCTTCGTCGTAAGCTGTATTCCCTGGCGTTGGCTAACTTCCACTTCTGGTTCTTGCTGATTGGTTTCTCTATCTACTGGATCTCCATGACTATTGCCGGCCTGATTCAGGGCGCAGGTAAAATTTACGAGGTTCCTTACATTGACGTGGTAATTGCTGAGCATCCCTACATGATTGCTCGCTGGGTGGGGGGTACTTTGGTATTCACCGGGAACCTGGTGTGGCTTTACAACATGTATATGACTGCTCGTGTTGGTACTGAGATCCCTGTGGGTCGTCTACCTCATGAAATGGCTTACGAGCGTTAATTAATAGTAGGGAGAATGCCAAATGGCTTTTAGAGAATATAAGATCGGTGCGCGTCTGTTTGGAGTGGCACTTGGTGGTTCAATGATTATCACCTTGTATCTGCCTACTATCGATATGACGTCTGTGGCTGCGACTGAAACAAGTCTGCGTAAGCAATTGTCTTACGGTCGCATTGGCGGGTTTTCATACGAAGATCCCTTTTTATTGGGTGAAGGTAAGCCTAAAACTGTTGTTTTGACTGAAGACCCTGTTACCGGTCAGCAGATTGAGACAGTTGAGGCTTATGTTTATGAGCCCGGTATTCCTTTTGCGGGGGGGATTAATCACCCTCGTGTTTTGGGGGATGGCATTACGGACCTGAGTTTGGAAAAAGGGCGGATCAGCGAGGCGGATATCTCTGCGGGAGCAGTGTTTGTCGTCTCTCGTGGCTCTTATCAGGGTGAGACGGTTAACTACATCGAAAACGTGACGGCGACTCGTGGGTGGAAGCCGGAGAAAGTGCTGAGCGTTGCTGGTGATGCCAATACGAGCTATGTTGGTTCGGGCAAGATTATGTTCGTTAAAGAGGGCTGCTGGTGGTGTCATACTTTGCTGCCAGAACAGACTCAGGATTGGCAATACTTCGGTGTTCCACCTCGCCTGGGTGACTTTAATGGCGAATCTCCAACCGCGTTTGGTTCTGATCGCAAGGCTCCTGATCTGCTTCATGTTGGGTCTCGGAACTCTTCCAAAGAGTGGATGATGATGCACTTTTTCAATCCGCGTTTGGTTCAGCCCCATTCCATCATGCCTCGCTATGACTATATGTGGGGAGAGAAAGATGCCAGTGGTAATACCATTGACTTCGATGCATGGGGAGCTGCCTATAACGAGTATGCGAAGGGGGAGTCTCTGTATCCGCCTGAGGTGCCAGAGTACGCACCTAATAGCCAAATTCGTTATCTGATGGACTTTATCTTAAGCCTTAAGTAGGGGGAGAAGAACATGGGTTGGAGAACTGATAGTCCGTTATATTCACTGACGGACGATGAGCAAAACAAGGTCGCCCAAGGTGTTTGGGAAGGCGAGAGTCTTGGTGGTATTTCTGAAGATAATAACCGTTTGCCGGTGCCAGTAGTTTGGCTCCTGGGCTTGACGATTATCACAGCATTCGCCATTACCTTTCCGCTTTGGGGGCAGCGTCCCACAGCTGATATTTACTTGGAGTACATTCAGAATATGGATTCTCCGGCTGTGCAGGCTATTGCTACTGATGCGGGCAAGATGGAGTACCTGGTGAATAATACCAAGGACGATTCATTGAAGCCTTTTCAGGAGCGCCACCCTCTGACGATGGATGACCTGCGTATGATCAAGGCGCAAGTGATTGAGCTGCATAATCAAGGGTTGGACCTTAGTGAGTACACCGTGATTGGGGATAAGGTGGTGCTGGCTAACTTCGAGGGTAACGTCAAGCCAGATGGTACGATCGAGCGCAAGCAGCCATGGTGGGATAAGGGTTACACGATTGATATTTTTTATGTGACCTATTTTTGTATTGCTGTTCTGATAGCGATCAAGCGTCTCCCGCATTATAGCTGGAAGCCAGATCACTCTATTGCTCACTAACCACTTTAGTTGGAGAACTTTATGATAGATATCGATAATCCGCCATTAGTGATGGCTGTAATTATTGCTCTCGTGTTTGTTGCACCATTTGTCTATAGTTTGTTCATTGATAACTATGACAAGGAAACGCCGCCTGAAGATCATTAATCAGGCATAGAAAGGGGAGCTCTGCTCCCCTTTTTTATTGGGTATTAGTTGGTTGGCGTCATGTACTCAAGGCCATTGTTAATGGGTGTAATGAGCTGTTAACATAGTAAAACGGTCATGAATGGAAGTGGCAGGAAAGTTGATGTTTTCTAATAGCAATAGTTTCTCGCTAGTCTCACTCACTAATGAGCTTCGAGTGGAGTCTATTATCGATGACCAATGGGGGATCGAAGGTCTATATAGCCAGCAGTTTAGTGTTGGTATTTTTATCTTTCTCATCGTCTGTATCATTGTTTTTACAATGATCGTGTTCAAATTTATGCTCAGTGGCAGCAATAGCAATGGTCAAAAAACCAGTCTGAAAACTGGCGAAAAGGTCATGTTTGTATGGATTTTTATTGGAATCATCGGTGCAGTTGCGATGGCTGCAGCTCAGTTGCTTCAGGGTTACCTGTTTTAGACCAAAGAGGTTGTTGATATGGATTTAGATACGCTACCAGATGGTTGGACCATCTATGTCTGGTTAATCGCTGGGGGGTTGATTATCCTGGCGGCTATTTTTGGTATCCGATGGGCCAAGAAGAATGAGCAATTCGATGAGGATATAAAATATCTTGTTTTCGACGAAAATGACAAAGATAAGATGGATCCGGAAGAGTATAAAAAGAGTCGTGAAGTTCTGGATGTTCAGATGAAGCGACGGGAAGAGATTCTCAAGGAACAGGAAGCTGTCCGTCGTAAGAAGAGCAGTAAATGAAGAAAGGCGAGAAGGGGATACTGATCGGTATCGCAGTATCCGCTGTATTGTTCTGGGGGGTTAACGGTTACCGCATGGCCCAGGAGGAAGGGGAAGACAAGGGGATTCCTTTCTACACTACGGCATCAGTGGAACTGCAGAACAAGGGTAGTGAGTTGTACAAACGTTTGGCTTGCCGCGATTGTCACGCGCTTTGGGGGGTGCGGAACCCCATGCAGTCTGTTCCCGCACCTTCGCTTGATGGAATGGGTTCGCTGCGAAGTGAAGCATGGCTGTATGAATATTTTTCAGCCGAAGACCCTCAAGCTATTTTGCCCTCAAGGTTGAAGAAGAAGTACCAGATGCCCTCTTTTGCCTATTTGAGTGAGGAAGATCGAAAGGTGTTGGCGGCCTATGTCGCCAGTTTGAAGGTTGAAGACTGGTATCTCGAAGAGGCAAAAAAATCGGCCTTTGAGAAGCTGACGGGTGAGGAGTACAAATCGGATGATTCTGAAAAATAGTCCTCGCTTAATGGCTTTTGTTATGGCCGTTTTTGCCATCAGTGTTGGCGCGTTGGTGAACTACATGGGGGATCGGCTCCTTGGCGTTCGCCTGGAGTTGTTTTGGGGCGTCAGTACATTTTCACCCATATGGGTACTTGACCTCTTTCTTGTTCCTTTTATTGCGGGGTTTGCTGTTTCAGCAATATACGGCCTTGGCGGTAAATTGCTCTGCTACTTCTCTCCCCTGATTGTGCGGGTTGTTAGCTATGTGCAGATGAATGGAATGGAAGCACAGCTTCCGGATGGTGTGACGGTACTGCCCTTTTTTTACTGGATTCTCGTACTCATCGTTGCTATTGAAGCAGCCGCTTTTGGCGGGATCGCGGGAGAGATTATGGTGAAACGTACCTATGGGCGCAGGCCTAAACATCTGCTTTACAAGCAGGCAGTAAAAGACAATGTATCGAAGTAGAAAGTTTAATGGCCAGTAGCAGGATTAGTAAACGTAAAGTAATCAGTGAGAAAGAGCGACAGAAGCGTAAGCGCTTTCTGAATGCTACCTTGGTTACCTGTACTGGCATCGCTGTTATCGGCGGTAGTCTTCATGTGGTTGAGCTGGGGGCGAATCGTATGGAAGAGATGCGCTCAAAGGCCACCTATGATTTAAGCGAAATGAAAGATCGTATTCGTGCTGCCGGGGAAGATGTCGCCCGACACGAGCGTCACGAGGCCGGCAAGGTGGACTACAAAACCTACAGTGTGGCGGAGGTAGAGTCTCTGTTGGCACCTGAAGTCTGGGCGGACATAGAGACTCAGGTAGCCATTCCTGCCGGCCCCTTTTTGATGGGGTCTGACAAGGGACGCACCAGCGAGCAGAACCGCCCTCAGCATCGGGTTGATTTGCCGGCTTACCAGATTGATAAATACCCCACTACAAATATTCAGTATGCACGCTTTGTGGCGGATAAAGGTTACCGTCCGCCACTGGACTGGACTGATGGCCAAATTCCCCCAGAGATGGAAATGCACCCCGTTGTGATGGTGTCCTGGTATGACGCCAGCAACTATTGCACATGGGCAGGTAAACGGTTGCCGACCGAGGCGGAGTGGGAAAAGGCCGCCCGGGGCACCGATGGCCGTCGTTGGCCCTGGGGCGAGCACATGGATGCCGCGCGCCTGAATACCTATTACTCCGTTGGTGGCTCGACGGATGTGACGACCTACCCAGAAGGGGCCAGTCCTTATGGTGTGATGGATATGGCGGGTAACGTTTTTGAGTGGACCGAGGACGATTTCTTGCCCTACCGTGGCACCGATGCTTCGCCTGATCTGTTTCAGGGGAAAAAGGGTGTAGCGCAAACGCCTTCGGACAGGGCGATGAAGGTGGTCGATCTTGTGGGGGTTGATGCCAAGTACAAGGTGTTGCGAGGCGGCTCGTGGAAGAGTGATCCATTCTCTACTGCGACCTATCATCGCAACTACTCCTGGCCACACTATGCGTCGGATTTTTTCGGCTTTCGTTGTGCGGCTGATACCTCAGAGGTGGAGGGTTCAAACTGATGGTTAACTTAATAGTGCGTTCCTGGTTGGCTGGCGCATTGGTGGTGTTCGCACCGATGGCCGCAGCGGACAGTTATCGATATATGCATGTCTCCATAGAGACGCCCTGGACAATTTTTATTTTTTTGATGATTGCGGTTCTGTTTCCATTTTTTCTCATGGGTGTTCTCTACTGGAAGAGCGCGATGCGCAGAAATGCCGAAGCAGATGCCAGTGATGAGAATTAGGAAGTTTGGGTGGTTGTGATGCAATTCAGAGGACGTATGTCATTTTGGTTTTCCAGGTTTGTGTCAGCCTGCGTTTTGCCACTGTTGCTGATGGCTCTGCCTGTTTCTGCCGTGATGGCTG